>JAWWPY010000352.1:0-4725 GCA_033854735.1 Streptosporangiaceae bacterium
CCGTCGAACTCCACGATGCCCGAGGTTGGCCGGTCCAGGCCGCCGAGGACCTGCAGCAGCGTGGTCTTCCCGTGCCCGGTCGGGCCCTGGATGGCCAGCCACTCGCCGTCCTCGATGACCAGGTCCACCCCGGCCAGCGCATCGACCGTCGCCCGGCCCTTCTGGTATTTCTTGGTCACGCCCGTCAGCTTGTACATGATCCACTCTCCCTTATCCGGCCCTGCTCACTCGACCGTGCTCACTCGACCGTGCTCACTCGACCCGGGCCAGCGCTGCGGCGGGGCGCAGCCGGGCGGCCCGCCAGCCGCCGAAGCAGCCGGCGATGAGGCCGCCGGCGACGGCCAGCACCACCGCGAGGACGACCGCCCCGATCGTCACCGGCGCGCTGAGGTGAACGGCGACGGTGTGCGTCGCGTTCGCGGCAGTGCGGGCGAAGCCGCCCGGCCCGCCGCCGGGACCACCCGCGCCGCCGCCGAACGTCCGGGCCCCGCCGGGCGTGGCCGAGCCGGTGGTCTGGCCCACCGACGCGCTCAGCGGCGGGGCCAGCTTGGTGACCAGGGTGGCCCCGGCCAGGCCGAGCGCTACCCCGACCACGCCGCCGATGATGCCGATGGCGATCGATTCCCCCATCACCTGGCCGATGATCCGGCGGCTCCGCCAGCCGAGCGCCTTGAGCGTGCCGAACTCCCGCACCCGCCGGGCGACCGCGGCCATGGTCAGCAGGCTGGCCAGCAGGAACGCGGCGATCAGCACCGCGATCGCCAGCCACTTGCCGAGGTTGTTGGCCAGGCTGGACGCGCTCGACAGCGACCCGGTGATATCGCTGGCCAGGCTGCTCGACGTAGTCACGGTGGCCTTGGGCAGCATCCCGGAGATCTCCTGGGCCACGCCGCTGATGTTCGAGGCGCTGTCAGCGGCCACGTAGATCGTGTTGACCTTGCCCTTCAGGCTCGCCAGCGCCTGCGCCCGGGCCAGCGGGATGAACACGTTGGAGGCGTCGCTGCCCGCGTTGACGATGCCCACCACCTTGAAGCTGGTCTTGGCGACGGTGACGGTCGAGCCGACGCTCAGCTTCTTCTGGGTGGCGTAGTCGGAGTTGACCACGGCCACGTTGGAGGTGGCGTCGGAGGACGCGAACGTGCGGCCGGACTTGAGCTTGGCCGAGCTGAGCGGCCCGAGGGCCCCGGTGCTCAGGTCGACCCCGCTGACCGTGAACGAGCTGGTCTTGAAGTTGCCGCGGAAAGACCCGCCGCCGCCTCCCCCGCCCCCGCCGCCGAAGCCGCCGGTCCCGCCGCCCGAGGTGTTGACGGCCGGGATCTTGCCGGTGATGACCGCGTCGGTGAGGCTGAGCGCCCCGGCCGCGCCGGCCACGTTGTGCAGCTTGCCGAGGCTGGTGACCGACGTGGCGGCCAGCGTTCCCTGGCCGACGCTAGTCAGATTGCTAATGTTGATCTTCGTGCCGGACGCGGGCTGCGACCCGGTGCCCACCCGGCCCCGGAAACCGAACCCGGCCGGCCCGCCCGAGCCCGCCGCGGGCGCCTGGGTGACCGTGACGTCGGTCCCCACGCCGTACAGCGAATGCAGCACCGTCGTCTGGGCGTTCTTAACGCCCGAGGCTGCCGCGGTCACGGTTATCACCAAACCGATTCCCAGGGCCAGGCCGAGGGCGATGAATATCGCCTGGCGTATCCGCCGGCGCAATTCGCGCCGGAGATAGGTGAAGAACATGAAGACTCCTCCGGGAATGCCCGCATCACCACGCGGGCCGATGCTGATCCTGGAAATGCGCTGCACGGTATGAGCTGCACGGTGTGAGCTGCGCTGCGTCCGCCGCACTGCGTCCGCTTCCCTGCGTCCGCCGCACTGCGTCCGCTTCCCTGCGTCCGCCGCACGGGCGCAGATGACGCCGCTCTGCGTGCGAGCTAGATCCTGGCGGTCATTCCTGAATGGCTGCTGCAGGGGTTCTGCAGGATCGCCGTGTTCCCGGGCTCAATCTGATTACGGGCTCGATCGGATGACCGGTGGAGCCGGGTCGCGCTTCAGTGGTGGCTGCGCGCGATGAACAGCCGCAGCCATAGGTGGCCCTTGATCTCCCAGCTGTGCACCAGCGTGAAACCCAGGCCGTGCAGGATCAGCACCGGCTTGGGCGTGGTCCACTCCACGACCCACAGCCGCCTGACCTGGGTCAGGCGCCGGAGGATTACCGAGGCGGACGCGTAGGTGCCGCCGAGGGTGGCGGACTGCTGCGGTGAGAGGCCGGCGCTGACGTCACGCAGCCGGGCCAGCCCGTACGGATAGGCCGCCTCGAGGGTCCGCTCGCCGCTTCCTTTCCGCGGGCCGCGCCGCGCGCTCACGTTCAGCAGCGCGTCACCCGGCTCCATGTGCCGGGCCACGATCCGGTCGGCGGCGCGGATATTGATGCCATGCCCGTCCGGGAAACGCTGGGCGAGCTGGGTGTGCAGCCCGGCTACGAGAATGAGCACGAGCGCCGCCGGTCCCGCATACCGGCCCAGCGCGGCCACCGCCGCCCCGATCAGCAGCGCGGCGGCCGGGATGCAGTACACGATGTAGCGGTAGGTGTAGACGGGATGCGCGAGCGAGGCGACCAGCAGGATCACCGGGGGCAGGACCAGCCACGGCAGGCCCAGCGCGACCAGCCCGGCGGGCCAGTTCCGCGGCAGCCGCGACCGTCCCCCGGCCGCGCTGACGGCCACCCCGGCCAGGCAGATCACCACCGTGAGCAGGAGCAGCAGCGTCGACGGGGCGATGATCCGCTGCACGCTCAGCACGTCTTTCAGACCGGGCGGCCTGACCCAGTGGATCTGGTGCAGCTGCCCGTAGCCGGCCACGGCCACCGGACTGACCACGATCACCGCCGCGACCACCGCGATCAGCCAGCCCAGCACCAGCCCCCGGTCGACCCGGTAGCGCCGGCGCAGGCAGGCCAGGGTGACCGCGTGGGCGACCACGATCAGCAGGCCGAACAGGTTGGCCAGCCCGAGGACAGCCAGCGTCACGCCGTAGGCGATCATCCAGCGCCGCCGGGCGGCCGCCGCCTGGAGGGCCCGGACCAGGCAGTAGCTGGCCACCGTACCCAGCGCCGCGACCAGTGCGCCCTCGCGGGCGGTCTCGGCGAACCAGCTGACCGAGGGCAGCACGGCAAAGACCAGTCCCGCGGCCAGCCCGGCCCAGCCAGACACCAGCCGGCGGCCCAGGGCGGTGACCACGGCGGCCGCGACGGCCAGGGCCACCGCGGACGGCAGCCGGACCGCGAACTCCCCGGAACCGCCGATCCGGACCACGACCCAGATCAGCGCGTAGTACAGCCCGTGCACCACATCGACGGTGCCGAGCATCCGGACCAGCTGGGGAAAGCTCCGGTGCACCGCCGCCAGGGTGGCGGTCTCGTCGCGGGTGAACGACGGCCGCTGGATCTGGTACAGGCAGAACAGCAGCGTGACGACGGCGGGGATCAGGGGCAGCCAGGCCGGGCCGGGATCGGGACGATCCGGCGGCCCGATCTCGCCGGTGCGGCCGGTACCGCCCTGCCCGTCGGCGACGGCCGGGCGCGCGGAACCCGACAATTCGTTGTCCTCACCGAAGCGGCGGGTCACCCCGCTCGAGCGTTACGGACGGCCGGAATCGCGCCGAATTCCCACACCGTACGTGAGCCCGCAGTGCCGCTTTCGCGATCACCTGATGCCTTGGTGATACCAGTGGAAAAACCAGCCGGATGCGTGACCTAAACGGCCCCGGCGTTACCTCCCGATAGCGGCCGCGCGCGGCGCGGCGGCCAGCGGCCGCGCGCGGCAGGGCGATTGGCTGCCGCGCGCGGTGCGCGGCTAACTGCCGCGCGCGGCGCGGATCGTCTCCCGCAGCGAGTTCGTCGTGGCCAGCACCGCCGAAGGCTCGTAGCCGCAGTGCGCCATGCAGTTCGCGCAGCGCGGGTCCTTGCCCCGGCCGTAGGAGTCCCAGTCGGTGGTCTCGATCAGCTCCTTGTACGTCTTCACGTACCCGTCGGCCATCAGGTAGCAGGGCTTCTGCCAGCCCAGCAGCGAATAGGACGGGATTCCCCAGGCGGTGCAGCCGAAGTCTTGCTTGCCCTCCAGGAAGTCCAGGAACAGCGGCGTGTGGTTGAGGCGCCAGCGCTTCCGGTTCCCGTTGTCGAACGCCTTGCGGAACAGTTCCCGGGTCTCGGTGACGCCGAGGAAGTGATCCTGGTCAGGGGCCTTCTCGTAGGCGTAGGCGGGCGAGATCTGCATCTCGTCGATGCCCAGGTCGTCGTTGAGGTAGTTCAGCACGTCGATGACGGTCTGCGGGGTGTCGGTGTTGAAGACGGTGGTGTTCGTGTTGACCTTGAACCCCCGCTGCTTCGCCTCCTTGATCGCCGCGACCGCGTCGTCGAACACGCCGTCCTTGCAGACCGACTCGTCGTGCCGCTCGCGCAGCCCGTCGATGTGCACCACCCAGGCGAAGTACGGCGACGGCTTGAACTTGTCGATCTTCTTGGGCAGGAGCAGTGCGTTGGTGCACAGGAAGACGAACTTCTTCCGCTTGACCAGCTCGGCGACCAGCTCGTGGATCTGCGGGTGCATCAGCGGCTCACCGCCGGCGATGGACACCATGGGGGCGCCGCACTCCTCGATGGCGGCCAGGGCCTGCTCGACCGGCATCCGCTGCTTGAGCAGGGTGTGCGGCTGCTGGATCTTCCCGCAGCCCGCGCAC
>JAWWPY010000353.1:0-3067 GCA_033854735.1 Streptosporangiaceae bacterium
CATCCAGGTGGCCGTCCGATGACCGTCGGTTCTTCGGTGCCAGGGTCTTCGGCGGCTGGGTCCTCCGCGGCTGGGTCCCCGGTGTCCGGGCCGGCCGGGCCGGCCGGCGTGCCGCCGTTCGCGGTGATCCCGGGTGCTCAGGTCCGCCGCGTGCTGCAGGGACGCGAGGGTCAGATCGTGCAGCTGGTCGAGGCCACCTACCGGCTGCACAGCGCCGGGGATTCGGTGAACCCGCCGTCGTACTTCCTGCGGTTCCCCGACCGCCCGGCGTCCCGGATCATCGCGCTGCCCGCCTCGATCGGCGGGCCGGTCCGGGTGGACGGGCTGAAGTGGATCTCCAGCTTCCCGGGGAACGTGGCGGCGGGCATCCCGAGGGCCTCGGCGGTGCTGATCCTGAACGATCACGACACGGGGTATCCGTTCGCCTGCCTGGAGAGCTCGATCATCAGCGCCACCAGGACGGCCGCGTCGGCGGCGCTGGCGGCGGACTGGCTCAGCCGCGGACGCGGCAGCGGGGACGGACGCGGGGGCGAGGGTGGGGGCGGGAGCGGGCGGCCGGCGCGCATCGGGTTCTTCGGGGCAGGCCTGATCGCCCGCTACATCCACACCTTCCTGGCCGCCACTGGCTGGACGTTCGACGAGATCGGCGTGCACGACCGGTCCGCGGGCAGCGCGGCCGGGTTTCGCGGCTACCTGGAGGAGGCCGGCACTGGGTCCGGCACTGGGTCCGGCGCGGGGTCCGGCGCGGGGTCCGGCGCGGCCAGCCGGATCACCGTGCACGAGCGGGCCGAGGACCTGATCCGCTCCAGCGACTTGGTGGTGTTCGCCACCATCGCTGGCCAGCCGCACGTCAGCGAGCTGTCGTGGTTCAAGCACAACCCGCTGGTGCTGCACGTGTCGCTGCGCGACCTCGCGCCGGAGATCCTGCTGGCCTCGGCCAACGTCGTCGACGACGTCGAGCACTGCCTGAAGGCCAATACCTCGCCGCATCTGGCCGAGCAGCTCACTGGCAACCGGGACTTCCTGCTCGGCACCCTGGACGACGTGATGTCCGGGCGGGTGACCGTGCCGGCGGACCGGCCGGTGGTGTTCTCGCCCTTCGGCCTGGGCGTGCTCGACCTTGCGGTGGGCAAGTACGTCTACGACGAGGTCGCCCGCTCCGGCGAGCTCCATGTCATCGATGAGTTCTTCCACGAGCTGCGCCGGTACGGCTGAGCAGGGAGAATTGTTGCCTCGTGATACCTCGGACGCGACCACGGGCCTGATCGATCATCTGGCTGAGAACCTCGGAGACGACCCGGCCTAGCGGCCGGCCCTGGACGCCCTGAAGCGCGGGGACGCCTCGCTGCACCTGGCCGTGCTGACCCGATGCTTCCCCGGCCCGTTGCTGAACGGGATCAAGACCATCGAGCCGGCCGGGCGCTGCTCCCGCCACCCGGCGATCTGCGCCATCACCGTGGACATTACCTGGCTAGCCGGAATCCAGGGATTGCAGCCAGTGTCACCGGATAACGCCAGCTAGCGATGATGTCGCCGGTCCGGTACCGCGCCACGCTGTGAGGAGGCCAGATCGGCGCATAGAGGAGCTGGAATTGAGTGCTCAGGAGATCTGTGGTGCCTCGGGCGACGGGCCCCGGATACTCCGCCGGGCACCGGCCACAGGGCCGGGCGGACTGGCGTGGCCTCGCCGCTTGCCGCGACGCCGATCCCGGATGAGCCAGGACACCAGGGTGGCGGCCGGTCCCCTCGATGCGGAACGCAGGGACAAACCCGGGCAGCGGCTGATCGTGCTCACTCTGCTAGCGGCGGTCATCGTGCTGGATCAGGTGACCAAGTGGTGGGCCTGGCGGTACGTCTCCGGGGCCAAGATCAACTCGGGCGGTGACGTGCTTGTGGGACGCACGGTTAGCAGGTGGTACGCCGATCCGGTGGCGGGGGCACTGCTCGACCTGCTGGACTTCGGGTTGCTGAGCATCGCCCTATCGATCCTGGTGCGCCGCCGACGTCCGCCCGTCGTCGTTTTTTCTGGCGCCCTGATGCTAGGCGGATGGGGCAGCAACCTGCTTGACCGTCTGGGACTGCACGTCTGGATCGCTCCGGGCAGTGTCCGCGGAGTGGTCGATTTCATCAACGTTGGCGGGGGCACCTACAACGTCGCGGACGTCTTCATTATCGGTGTCACGCCGCTGTTCCTGCTGGCCGTCGGCTATCTGGGCTGGGGGGCGGCCAACCGGCCAGCTCCGGTCAGGGCCGTGGTTCCGGCAACGCGCAATCGCCCGCGGCCGAATCGCCTACGGGGGAATCGCCTACGGGCATCGATGCCGGCGCTTGCCTGCGCGGGCCTCATCGTGGCCGCCGCCGCGCTTGGCGCCACAAACTACGGCGGGGTGAGCACTCGGGTGAGCACCGCCTCCGCGCATGTCAGCGCGAAAGGCAATTGACATGCGCTCAGCCGCGGCCGCGTAACGCGCCCTCAAAGGGCCGGCCCGGTCCCACAGTTTCCGACACGCCAAGTTGCACGGCGGGCATCACGCCGCCGGTCCTACCGGGCACGCGGCAACCGGCTGACCGGGAGGCGCCGGTTCCTGGCCGCTGGGTGCCTGTGCGCCCTGGCCGTGTGGGTATACAGGCAGCGGGGCGGAGCGCCCTGGCTGAACCGGGGGAAGGTGGGTCGCATGCAGGCAGCTAGCGGGAAAGGGCTCTGCGGGCGGAGCGCCCGGTCGGCAGAACGCGTGTGGGGCGATGGAGAGTGAGCAACTGGTCTCGGCGGTCGAGGCCACTCGCGCTGCGGATGCGGCGGAGGATTTGCGGTTGCTCCAGTGTTACGAGCCGGTACTGCGCTTGCCCCGGGGTGAGCTTTTCCTGCCCATGGCGGTCGAGGACTACCTAGAGAAGTGCAGTTTGTGGCGGTCGACGGGCGGCCGGCGGTCGTGGGGCAGGCGCCCCCCCGGGGAACGGGTGTGCGCGCCAGGCGAACTCACTCCGGCTGGCCTGGCTCAGATCAGCGCGCCGCTGAGAGGCAATCTGTCGCTTCGTTTCGTGCAGCGCTCGCTGAGGTGGCGGGAGT
>JAWWPY010000354.1:0-5620 GCA_033854735.1 Streptosporangiaceae bacterium
TAGACGGTGAGCGCGCTCGGAGGGACTCGAACCCCCAACCTTCTGATCCGTAGTCAGATGCTCTATCCGTTGAGCTACGAGCGCTTGATGCCCGGATAGTCTACGGCACCCCGGGGACCGCTGCTGCTCGGCGCGAACCAGGGTCATTTCACGCCGGCGGGGATCCTGGCCAGGCCGGCCGGGACGGCAGGCCACAAGCTCGACGCGCTCATGGTGCCCGGGGCCGTCCACTCGTAGCTGACGCTCACCCCGGGGCTGGACGACTGGACCGGCAGCCAGGTGGACCGGCTGATCCAGACCGTGGCCGGCGGCGCGCCGGGGCCGCTGAGAACGAGCACGTAGGCCGGCCCGCCGTCGAGGGTGGTGGCGCGGACGAACCAGGCGTGGGTGGCCGGGATGTGGGTGGCGGGGGGCTGACGGCCCGACCCGAACTGGTGGTGCAGTTGCGCTGCGATCGCGTCGGCCGGGGTCTCGATCACGGCTCCGCCAGGGCCGCCCGGAGCGTCCGCGAGCACCGTCTCGCTCCACGTGCCCGCGGCGTAGTTGACCGCGCGGCTCTGGTACCCGCGGCCCGGGCCGGGGAGCCCGCGGATAGCACTCTCGGCCATGTGCTGCCCGCGCGGTTGCGCACCAGCTCGGTGACCTGACCAGGGTCGTCGACGATGACCCGGCTCACCCCGTGAGGCGACGTCACGATCATCTGCAGAACGGAGCCGGCCGCGGCCGCCGAGACCGCTGCCGCCGTCCGGGCCATGATCGCCGCGGCCGATGGCCCGGACGCGGCGCTGCTCCGCTCCCGGGTGCTCGTGTCCCGGGCCGAGCCGAACACCAGGCCGAGGACCGTCACGCCCACTGCCACTCCGAGCCAGGCCGATGAGCGGTGTCTCATACCTCCTAGACGTCGCCCCGGCGTGGTGGAGTTGTCCGACCGGAGGGCCCGGGCTTCGGGGGGTCACCCGGCTGAGCATCGCGGGTCGGCCGGGGTCACTGCTTCAGCGGCTGTCCCCACTCTTCGTCGGTGTCCAGCTCGTGCCGCCACGGCGGCTCGGCGCCAGCCCTGGCGCAGGTCAGCGACGCGACCCGGGCCGCCGCCGTGACGGCGGCCAGCAGTTGGGGCGAGTGCTCCAGGTTCTCCCGGGCCAGCCCGCGTTCGGCCCACCAGGCCAGGAACGCCCCGCCGAAGGCGTCCCCGGCGCCTACGGTGTCCACCACATCAACGGGCGGCACCTGGATGGCGAGCTGATCACCCCCGGTGAACGCGCGCACCGATGAAGGGCCGTCAGTGAGCAGGACGCAGCGCGCGCCGCAGTCGAGGAGGATCCGCGCGGCTTCCGCGGGACGGCGGTCCGGCACCAGGAAAGACAGGTCCTCGGTGCTCGTCTTCAGGATGTCGGTCCGGGGCAGGATGCGGCGGATCCGGGCCCGGTGCGCGTCCGCATCGGGGATGGCCTGGGGACGCCAGTTCGGGTCGAGCAGCAACAGCACCTCCGGCGGGAGGCCCTGCACCAGGCGCTCGAGCTCGGCCGCCATCGGGTCCACGACGAGCCCGAGGGAGCCGATGTGCACGGCGGTGACGTCGGCCTGCAACGCCTGCCGCGCGGTCGGCTGGTCCAGCACGAAGCCCGCCGTCTGGGCGAGGTGGAACCAGTACTCCGGCACTCCGAGGTCGCCGAGCGCCACGATGGCCAGCGCCGTCGGTTCCGGAACCCGGCCGGGGACGGCCAGCTGCACCCCGTCCTGGAAAAGTTTCCCGGTGAGCAGGTCACCGAACGGGTCGGCGGAGAAGCGGCCCAGGAAGCGCGCGGGCTGCCCCAGGCGGGCGATGGTCCGGGCCGCGTTGAACGGGCCCCCGCCGGGGCTGGCGTGCACCCCCTCATCCGGCCCGACGATCAGATCGATGAGGCTCTCACCAGCGACCAGGATCATGGACCGCTCCCGTGACTCACGCACCCGGACTGGCAGGCACGGTGGTGTGCCAGCCTGTGAGATCAGTTTCCTACGGGTTGAGGCTGAGCCACACTCCCCGCTGGCTCATCCGGGAAAGCCAGCTCGGCGCGCTGCTCAAGAGACCGCAGCGACAATCGCGCCACCACGATCGTGGCGACGGTCAGCACGCCCGCGATCACATACCCGACGATGGTGATCGTGCTTCCCACGCTCGATGCGGCGCTGCCCAGCGCGTAGGCACCGAAGGCATAAAAGCCGGCCCACAACAGGCCACCGGCCGCGTTGGCCACCAGGAACCGGGACCAGCGCATCTTGCTGACCCCGGCGAAGAACGCCGCGAAGGTCCGGAGCACGGCGACGAATCGCCCGAAGAAGACGACCTTCACGCCGTACCTGGCGAACAGGTACCGCCCGACCTTGAGCTTTGCGCGGTCCAGGCGCACGAAGCGGCCGTAGCGTTCAGCCAGGCGCTGGCCGCCTGTCCTGCCGATCCAGTATCCGGCGTTATCGCCGACGATGGCCGCGGAGGCGGCGACGGCCGCCAGGACCACGATGCTGAGGTGATGAGTCGCGCCGGCGTAGACCGCGGCGGCGATGAGGGCGGTCTCTCCCGGCAGCGGAATCCCCATGCTCTCCAGCGCGATGAGCGCGAAGACCCCGTAGTAGCCGTATGACTGGACCAGGTGCGTGACGAAGCTCGAAGTCATGCCGTCCCCAGAGTGCCCGTGTCGGTGAAGCCCGCGTGTGAGCCGATGTGGGCTTCGCCGCATCGCGCGGAGACATCGCCTCGAGGAGTTGCACCACCAACGCTAGGGACCAGCCGCCCGGCAGCGCGTCGCCCGCGCGGCTACAACTTCACCGGCCACGTAGGCCTCAGGGCCTACGCCCAAACCGTCATTTCGGGGGTTGCTCTGGCGGCCTATCTCCGCAATGCCCGGCAGATCGCCGGCCAGCTGGCCGGCGAAGACGGCGCCGCCGGTGTCCTCAGCGAACTGGAACACGCCGCCGGAACACCGCGAACGCGGCCACGGTACTGACGAACAGCAGCACTCCGGAGATCAGCATGCTGACGCGCATGCCGGTCATGAACGAGCCTGACACCAAAGTCCCGAAGGTCGCCACGGCCAGCGCCCCGCCTGTTTGCCTGCCCGCGTTGAACAGCCCCCCGGCCAGTCCGGCCTGAGCAGCGGGCAGCGAATCGAGCAGCAGGAACGTCAGCGAAGGCAGCGCGAACCCGAGCCCAGTGCCGACGGGCACCAGCGCGATCTCCATCCCGATCCGACCGCGCAAGAACGCCAGGAGCAGCATCCCCAGCGTGCCCACGCACAGCCCGGCACGAACTGGCACGTGGTGTCCCCACCGCGCCGCGACCCGGGCTGACCCGAGGTTGGCCACGGTCAGCAGACCCGTCATCGGCAGGAACAGCAGGCCCGCCGTGATCGCCGACTCGCCGAGTACCCGCTGGAAGTACAGGCTGAGCACAAACGCAACGCCGTAGAAGGCGGCGTTGATCGAAAACCCGGTCACGACGCAGGTGACTACGGCCGGGGAGCGGAACAGGGCAAGCGGCACCATCGGTCGCGCGATCCGCGATTCCACGGTGAAAAAGCAGACGCACGCGAGCGCCGCCGCGACGAGCGCGGTGAGCGCCGAAGGCGTGGTGAAACCATCGGCACCACCCGCTATCACCCCGAATGTCAGCGCCGCCAGGCCCAGGACCGCCGTCACCTGGCCGGGCGGATCGAGCGGGGCCGCCAGCCGGGGCGACCGTGGCGCGCGAAGCACCAGCAGCGCCAAGACGGCCGCGCCCACGGGCAGATTGACGAAGAAGATGGCCCGCCAGCCCGCGGCCGACGTCAGGATGCCACCGAGCACGGGGCCGGCGGCGATCGCCGCCGCGCCGCCGGAACTCCAGACGGCGACCGCCCGTGCCCGCGCCGCTGGATCGGCGAACGCCTGACGCACCAGAGCGAGCGACGACGGCAGCATGACCGCCGCCGCGCAGCCCTGGACGAGACGGGCCGCGATCAAGACCGGGAGCACAGGCGCCAGCCCGCATCCGGCCGACGCTGCGGCGAACACGACTAGCCCCCAGCCGAAGACCCGCCGCGCTCCGAGCCGGTCCGACACCGCTCCGGCGGAGATGAGCAGCGCCGCGAACGGAACCGTGTACCCATCCACGACCCATTGCAGCCCTGACGTCGCCCCGTGCAGTGACCGTCCTATCGCGGGCAGGGCCACATTCACCGCCGTCGCGTCGAGACTGATCATGAAGAACCCGAGCAGCGCGGCGGTCAGCACCAGCCGCGCCGAGCCAGGCCTGGACCCCTCATTTCGAGCTATCCGGGCTGCCTGTCGTACATCAGCGGCTGTCATGGTGCCGAGCCTGCCGCGGTGCGCGTTACTGTGGCAGGCCGTGATCTTCCGGTGCGGAGCGAACAGGGGTGCCTGGTCAGGGGGAGTGACACGGCCCCCCAGCCGCGCCAGTGGCCAGGCACAATGGAGAACATGACCGAGCAGGCCACGACCGAGCTCGGCAGGTTCCTGCGCGCACGGCGCGAAGCCGTCCGCCCGGAGGACGCCGGCCTGCCGCCCGGCATCGGCTCGCGCCGCACGCCAGGGCTGCGGCGCGAGGAGATCGCGACGCTCGCCGGGGTGAGCATCGACTACTACACGCGGCTCGAACGCGGCCGCGAGACCAGGCCGAGCCCTGGGGTGGTCGACGCGCTGGCCCGAGCCCTGCGCCTCGATGGCGACGGACACGAGTACCTGAAGTCCCTCGCCGAGCAGGCAGCCCGCCGCGCCCCGGTCCCGCCGAAGCCGCCGTCCCGCGCCGTCCGCCCTACCGCCAGGCTGCTGCTGGAAACCCTGCGCCCGAACCCGGCATACGTGGTCAACCGGACCTACGACATCCTCGCCGCCAACCCCGGCGGCGCGCGGCTCCACCCGGGCCTGCTCGACTGGCCGCCCAGGCAGCGGAACACGATCAGGTATACGTTCATGCACCCGGAAGCCAGGGACCTGTGGCCCGACTGGGAGCAGAAGGCCCGCGGCTGCGTCGCCCAGCTGCGGGCCATCGCCGGCAGCGACCCGGACGCACCCGACCTGGCCGCCCTGGTCGGTGAGCTGCTGGTCAAGAGCCCGGACTTCGGCCGGCTGTGGGGCCGGTACGAGGTCCGCCGGGCGGGCGCGGGCGACCGGGTCCTGCGGCACCCGCTCGTCGGCACGCTGCACCTCACCCACGAGACCCTCGGCCTGAACCGCGCCGACGGGCACGGGCTCGTCGTCTACCTGGCCGAGCCCGGCACCCCGGACCACGACGCGATGGTGCTCCTCGACAACGCGGACCTCACCGCGACCGTGTCGTCATAAGCCCCATTGGGCGCGGTGGTCGGGCCGGCTATCCGGGGCCAGTATCAGAATTGCCGCGTCCCCAATTAGCCGTAATCTAGTCATTACCAGCTTCCGCCGGCCGAAGGGACGATCGTTGAGCGGTGAGACGATGGCCATTGCGGCGCGTGCCGCGGCGGCGGAACTCGTGGGAGAACTGGGGCAGCCCACGCTCGAAGTGGACGTCGAGGTGGCCCTGTACGCGTTGGCCAGGAACGCCGACGCAGACGCGCGTCCCTCGCGGTTCGGTGATCCGGTCGCCATCGCGGGCCTCATCCTGGCG
>JAWWPY010000355.1:0-3169 GCA_033854735.1 Streptosporangiaceae bacterium
CCGGCTGGACGAGCTGCACCGCGTGGCCGCCGCGACCGGCGGGGCTACCGTCAACGACGCGGTGCTGACCGTGGTGGCCGGGGGGCTGCGGCGCTGGATCGAGGCTCACCACGGCCGCCTCGGCGCAGTCCGGGTGAAGGTGCCGGTGAGCCTGCACGAGCTGCCACCATCCAGCTCAGCCGCGGCCGGGCCAGCACCGTCCGGGTCACCGGCACCGGGGGAGGACGGCACCCAGCCCGGCAACCGCGATTCGTTCTTCTGCCTCGACCTGCCGCTCGGCTCAGCCGACCCGCTCGAACGCCTGGCCGCCATCCGGCAGGCCACCCTGATCCGCAAGCAGGCGCACGACGCCGAGCACCTCGACGCGATCATGCAGCGGCTCGCGCACACGCCGCGGCTCAGCCACTTCGCGGAGCATGTCCTGGCTCATCCCCGCTCCTTCGCCGTGAACGTCTCCAACGTCCCCGGACCCCGCCGGCCGGTCCGCGTGCTCGGCATCCCCGTCCGGTCGCTGTACTCGCTCGCGGAGATCGGCGAGCACCACGCGCTGCGCGTCGCGGTGGTGTCCCTGGCCGGCACACTGAACGTCGGGCTGGTCGCGGACCCGACCCTGCTCGCCGACGTCGACCTCCTGGCCGCCGACATGCAGGCCGAAGCCGCCGCGCTGATCGACTCCCTGCCGCACACCTGACGGATATCACCAGCGCGAACGACGCGCCGGCCGGCCCCTCGGGCCGACTAGGATGATCTTGTGAAGCCGTTCCTGTTGCTGGCCACCCGCCCCGAGGATGGCGCTGCGGATAACGAGTACGAGCTGTTCCTCCGCTACGGCGGGCTCGGCGAGCGCGACCTGTGCCGCATCCGGCTCGAGCAGCGGGCGCTGGGCCGCATCGACCTGCGGGACTGGTCGGGTGTCCTCCTCGGGGGCGGGCCGTTCAACTCCAGTGACCCGGAGACCTCGAAATCAGCTGTCCAGCGGCGGGTCGAGGCAGATCTGCGCGGGCTGCTCGACCGGGTGATCGACGAGGACTTCCCGTTCCTCGGCGCCTGCTACGGCATCGGGGCGCTGGGCAGCCACCAGGGAGCCGTGGTCGACCGCCGGTACGCCGAGCCGGTCGGGACCGTCGCGGTCACGCTCACTCCGGAGGGCCAGCGGGACCCGCTGCTGCACGGGCTGCCCGCCACGTTCGATGCGTTCACCGGCCACAAAGAGGCGATCAGCCAGCTCCCGCGGCACGCCGTCCTGCTGGCCAGCTCTCCCGGCTGCCCGGTCCAGGCGTTCCGGATCGGCTCCAGGGTCTACGCCACCCAGTTCCATCCCGAGCTGGACGCGGCCGGCCTGTCGACCCGGATCGACGTCTACAAGGACGCCGGGTACTTCCCGCCCGCCCAGGCGGACGAGCTCAAGGCCCGGGCCGCCCGCAGCGACGTCGTCCATCCGCACGAGATCCTGCGCCACTTTGCCCGCCGCTTCGCCCGGAACGGCTCGGATGCGGGTGCACCCGGGACGCCCGCCGTGCCGCCCGGGGCACGCGGCGCCACCTAGGCCCGGGCACCCGGCTGCGCCGCTACGCTTACCCGGTCTGCCCCGCAGTCCGGGCAGCCCTGGGTCCGCGAAACGGAGGGGCGATGCCGGGATCCGACTCGGGCGTTCGTCTGTCCCGGCGCGCCGTCCTGGCCGGCGGCGCCGGGCTGGCCGCCGCAGCCTGCGTGGCCGGCGGCTACGAGCTGGTGCGGGACGGGAAGCTCCCCGGCAAGTACACCCTGGCCCGGATGACCGGCGCCTGCGGATCAGGCCTGCCGCGGCCGGCCGGGCCGCCTCCCTCCCGGCATGAGGTCTCGTTCTACTCGGCTTACCGGCGCCGCCGCGTGCAGATGGTGACACTGATCCCGGCCGGCGCAGCCTCGCCGCGCGGGCTCGGCGTGATGATCGGGCTGCACGGGGCGGGCGGCACGGCGGCCAGCATGGCCGCCAACATCGCGCCGTCCATGACCCGGGCGCGCGTCACGACGTTCGCGATCATCTGCGTGGACGGCGGGGAGACCTACTGGCACGCGCACGCGGACGGGGACGACCCGATCGGCATGATCGTCCATGAGGTGCTGCCCCGGGCCGCCGCGGCCGGGATGGCGACCGCGCGGATCGGCGTCGGCGGCGAATCGATGGGCGGCTTCGGCGCCCTGCTGATCGCCGAGCAGTTCAGCGCCGAACAGCCCAGCACATTGCGGTTTCGGACCAAACGGCAGGGCACCAAACGGCAGGGCACCGAGCAGCTCAGGGCCGCGGGCGAGCCTGGCGGCGGCCCGGCGGTCGCGGCCGTCGCCGCCCTCTCGCCGGCCGTCTTCGCCTCCTATGACGACGCGCGCGCCGCCAACCCCGAGGCCTTCGACAGCCCGGCCGACTTCACCCGGAACGATGTCGTCGCCGGCCTGTTCACACTGCGGCGCGTGCCCGCCTTTATCGCCTGCGGGACCGACGATCCGTTCCAGCCGGAAGCGGCGCTGGTGCGGTCCCGCCTCTCGGCTCTCACCCACCATCCGGTGCCGGGCGGAATCATGCCGGGGTGCCACGACGGCTCCTTCTGGGCGCGGCACTGGCCTGCCGCCCTGGAATTCGTGGGTGCGCATCAATCCGGCGGATTCTGAGGCGCTGTCTGGTCGCCGGGCGGGATGTGGCCGTCAGTGACTTCGTCGCCGGAATCAGCATCGATGATCGGCACCGGGTCCAGCCCGATCCTTTCGGCGATCCGGGTGAGCAATACGTCCTGCGCGGCGAGGTGACCTTGCACGTGCGCCACCTCATGCAGGGTCGCGCTCGCGTCGTGGAACGTCGCCTCGGCGCGTTTATCCGCTGCGGCAGCCTGCACGTTCTGGCCCACCATGATGACCGACAGCAGGACCAGTTGCAGGAAGGTCTGCGCCACCCAGGAGACGAAGGCGGCCGGGCCGGACCGGATCGCATACGGCAGGCTGATCAGGTCGAACAACGCGAAGGCATAAGCGCACCACATGCTGCCCACGACCTGGGTGATGAGCAGCGCGACTTTCGTGTTGAACCGGTTTATCGCGCTGCCCCGGGGCAGCAGATCAGTCACTTTCACCGGGCTATCGGCGAGCCGTGAGGCAATCCGCGGATGGCGGATGTGCTGGTATATCGCCATGACAGACC
>JAWWPY010000356.1:0-2746 GCA_033854735.1 Streptosporangiaceae bacterium
CAGGCGGCGTGTGGATTGCGCCGTCAGTTAGTGAGCCGGCCGCGCTACCCGGACTTGCGGGCAGGGCGGCCGGCCGTGGGGCCTAACTAAGGCGTGTCCTAGATGTCAGCGCAGAGCAGTGGCCGGAAGGCAATGGCCGGCTGGCCGCTGCGCAGAATGGTGTTGCTATCTCCCTGGTGGATGTTGAGGTACCAGCCGCTGGCCGGTATCGGGGCGGTCACGCCCGAGATCACCCTGGTCTCATCGACGATGTTGCCCTGGCTGTTGGCGACGAGGTCCATCATCATCTGCTGCACGGCGCCCTGGCTCGCGCAGCTTCCGAGGTGGATGTGGGCGGCGTGGTTCCCGGGGGTCAGGCCGCTCGCATTCACGGTGACGGTCAGCGTCTGGGCACCGGGGTCGTACGCGATGGTGGCCTGCCCATCGGGGGTTCCGAAGCTGGTGCCGGCCGGGCTGACCTCGACCGGCTTGAGCGTGAAGGTCTGGCTGCCGGCGTCCCCGCCCAGCACGGAGGTCTCGGCGATCGGCTCGTTCGAGACATCGTCGCCCTGGCTGCCGTTGAGGATCACCAGGCGGCTCCCGTCTGCGATGCCGCCCGTGTGGGTGCTGTGCAGGGTCACATCACCCTGCCCGGCGGCGCTGGCGGTCAGCGTGCCGAACTGGGCCAGCGGCCCGGAGCCGTTGGACCCCAGGAGCTCCACGGTGTGGGACGAGCCCGGCGTGAGCCCGAACGCGGACAGCTGAACCGTCAGCTGGCCCATGCCGTCCTGGCCGAAGCTCGCGGTGCCGGCCGGCATCGCCTTGAGATCCAGGTGCCGGACCGTCGGGGTGGCCGAGGCGGTCGGGGTGGCCGAGACGGTCGGGGTGGCCGAGGCGGTCGGCGTGGCCGAGGCGGTCGGCGTGACCGAGGCGGTCGGGGTGGCCGAGGCGGTCGGGGCGCCCGGGGTGGCTAGGAACCCGTCGGTGTTGCCGGCCGTGTCGGTGTAGAAGCCGACGAGGTCGCCGCGGTTGTTGACGCCGTTGATGGTCGTGGTGCCCAGGCCATTGGGGTCGTCCACGGTTCTGAACCCGCGGGATGGCCGCCAGGTGAACCCGTGCATGACCGCGGAGTTGCCGGTGCCCACCGTGTAGGTGCCGACGGCCTCTGTGCTGTCGTTGATGCCCAGCGCCATGGTGGCGGTAGCGCCGGGGAAGGCCAGGTCGGTGAAGTGGCGGCCGTCCTTGACGAACCCGTCTGTCATCCCGGCGGCCGTGCTGTAGAAGCCGGCGATGTCGCCTGAGTTGTTGATCGCGGCGGCGGTCAGGCTCGGGCCGCCCGTCCCGGCTGAAGAGCCCGGCACGAGCACCCTGGTGAACCGGCGGGTGTGGGTGCTGTAGGTATAGCCACGGTTGTTGCCCTGGGCGTTGGTGTAGAAGCCCGCCGCGACACCCTGGTCGTTGATGCCGAGTAGCTGGTTGACCGGCGGCGTGGCGTTGTCGTTGGTCGGGAAGTTGACCGCATGGAACCGGCCGTCGCTGTTGTAGAAGCCGAAGTTGTCGTTCATCATGTCCTGGTTGTTCTGGTCGGAGAAGAACCCGACCGTGACGCCATGGTTGTTCAGCCCGGTGACCTGCGTCTGGACGGAGCCGGGGAAGTTCTCGCCGACGTAGTTGGCCTGGCCGTACGGCCGCTGGAGCAGGTAACCCTGATTCGGATGGCCAGCGGCGCCGGAGCCGAGGTAGCCCGCGATCAGGCCGTGGTCGTTGATCCCCAGCAGCTGGTTGAACGTCGGGTCATTGCCGTTGTCGAGGGTGGTGAAGGTGTAGCCGGTCAGATTGCCGCTATTGCCGCTAATGCCGCTATGGCTGCTAAAGCTGCTAAACATGGCGCCGGCCGAGGGAACAAGGGTCAGCGCCCCGGCGGCCAGTGCCACTGACGCCGCGGCCGCTACGCCAAAGCGCAGGGCGATGCGCTGCGATCCGCTGCGCGGAACACGGTGCTGGGGACCTTTGGCTGCGGCCGCCGCCCCCCTGATGCGATCGGCAAAGTTCATTGTCGGTCCTCTCTGAGTCTTTCGAGCAGAGCCACGGGCGAACGAGCGCCCGGCTCAAGCGTGCTGATGGGCCAGGTCGGCTGCGGTCTGCTGACATCCACACTTTCGCCGGGACGGCCACGTGGGCGCGAGGAGGCAGACAGGTGTTCTCGGCACGGGGGCAGGCATGAACCCGGTCGAAGGTGCGCGCCTCCCTGGTGATGAGCCCGGGGAGGAACGCGGGACGTCACGATCAGGCGGACGCCAGGCAGGGATCACATGTTTTCCCGGTCATGGCCATCGACACCGTCAGGATCGTCATCGCACGGCTCAAGGTCCCACTGATCTTCAAGAGTCGGCCGCATGCGCCACCACCTAGCCAGGACGGGCCCGTGGAGACGACGAAAGACCCCGCCTCTATGGTGGACCGATGGCGTCGGTCAAGCAGATCCAGGTCACCTTCGACTGCGCAGAACCTGAGCGCGTCGCTCGTTTCTGGTGCGAGGTGCTGGGGTACGTCGTACCGCTGCCACCGGAGGGGTTTGCTACTTGGGACGATTTCGATCGCGCGCTGCCGCCTGAGCAACAGGGTTCAGCGTTCGCATGTATTGATCCCTCAGGTGTGGGCCCGCGACTGTTCTTCCAGCGCGTTCCCGAAGGCAAGGTCGTCAAGAATCGGCTGCATCTTGACGTGCGGGTCGGCACCGGGCTCGTGGGTGAAGAGCGCCTGGCCG
>JAWWPY010000357.1:0-7429 GCA_033854735.1 Streptosporangiaceae bacterium
TCCACACCACCCAAACCGCCGGCACGTCGTGTTCCACCGCAGTGGCGACCGCGTTGGCGTGCATCAAGAAGCAGCCGTCACCGCAGACGGTCAGCGCAGGGCTGCCCGGTGCGGCCAGCTTGGCCCCGATGACCCCACCGACCCCGAACCCCATCGAGGCGAAGCCCCAGGCCTGGAGCAGCCGTCCAGCGGGCGGCGCGGCCAGCTGCTGGAGCAGCCAGTTGTGGTGGATGCCGACGTCGGCGAGCACATTCGCGTCATCGGGCAGTACTCTCTGAAGCTCCGCGACCAGCCGGTCCGGGCGGATCGGCACAGCCGGATCGGCCTGCCTGACCGCCAGGTCCGCCTCCCATTGCCGCTTCCAGGCGAGCGTCTCGGCAAGCCAGGCCGCACGGCGTTCGGCGGGCACGTCATCCGGGGTGATCAGGCCGAGCAGTCCCGCGGCCAGTTCGGCGGTGTCTGCGATGACGGCGAGGGTCGGCGGGTAGTTACGCCCGATCTCCTGCGGGTCGATGTCCACGTGGATGAGCTTGGTGGGCGGGATGCTGAAGGTGACCCCTGGGATCCACGAACTCGTCGCCCGGTCATCAAAACGGGTGCCGAGCGCGAGGATGACATCCGCGGTGCGAGCCGCCTTATTGGCCGCGTAGGTGCCGTTGCGGCCGGTCGGCCCGAGGCACAAGTCATCCCGTTCGTCGAGTACGCCCTTGCCCAGCGGTGTCGTGACGACCGGGATGCGCAGCGTCGCCGCAAGCTCACGCACCAGCGTGCGAGCCCGCCCCGCCATCGCGCCGTTGCCTGCCACGATGACCGGACGTTCCGCCTGCCCGAGCAGCTCCGCCACCTGGCGCAGCGCCTCCGGGGACGGCGCCGGTGGGGCCAGCGCATCCGGCCGCCAGAGAGGGGCGGCCACCTCGTCGCCGACGTCTTCCACGAAGACGTTGAGCGGCACATCGATGTTCACCGGGCCTGGCCGTCCCGAGGTCATGAGGGCAAAGGCCTGGTTGAGCATGAGCGGGAGCATCTCCGGCCGGACCGCCTGGAAGCTGCGCTTGACGTAGCTGCGGATCACGCCGGGAAAGTCACCCTGGAAGTATTTCCCGGACTCCTGGAACGGCCCGCGGTTGAACTGCGAGGTGGGCACGTTCCCGGTAATCGCGAGCATGGCCGAGGAATCGAACATTGCCCCGGCAATGGCCATCACGATGTTGACCGAGCCCGGTCCGCACGAGGTGTAAGTGGCAATCGGATGGCCTGAAACCCGGTAGTACGCGTCCGCGATGAAGCCGGCGATCCGCTCGTCGTGCGTGGAGATGGTCTCAATGTCGCCGCGACGGTCATAGGCGGCATCGAGAAGCCCCAGGATGCCGTGTCCGCAGACGCCCACCAGGTAGGGAACCCGCTGCTGCACCAGATAGTCAACGATTACGTCGGCGCCGCGACGGCCCATGATTTACCTCGATGTATTGCGTTGCATACCGTTGTGTACAGCACAGTATGAGGCGGGTCCCGAGGTGTCAAGCAGCCTGATCGCTAGCTCTGGCTCATCTCGTCAGGACCCTCCCGGATCATGTCGAGGCGCACATCCCGGGCCGCCCACATGTGCTTCTCGGCCACCTCCGCGGCACCGTCCGGATCGCGTTGCCGGATCGCCTCCAGCAGCAGCCGGTGCTCCTCCAGCGCTTCCTCCCAGCGTCCGGAGCGCAGATAAGTCGTGGCCGGATAGCGGCGCAGGTGAACGGCCAGCCGCTCGAGCAGGTCGGAGAGCGTGCGGTTCCGCGCGGCCTGCCAGATGGCCCGGTGGAACGAGCGGTTGATCGCGGCCATCTCCGCGGGCGTGGCGGTCCGCGCTTCGCGCATGCTGCGCAGGAGCCGGTCCAGGTTGGCCAGGTCATAGTCGGTCCGCCGGGTGGCCGCATCTCGCGCGGCCGCCGCTTCGAGGATGGTGCGGACCCCATAGATCTCGAGTACTTCCTCGGAGCTGGTCTGGCGGACGCGCATGCCGCGGTTGACCCGCTCGAGCACGCCGTCCTGCTCGAGCATGCGCAGCGCCTCACGGATGGGAGTCCTGCTCACCCCGAAGCGCTTGCCCAGAGTGGACTCGACCAGGATCTCACCGGGCCGCAAATCGCCCTCGAGGACTTCATCGAGCAACTGGTGATAGAGCGATGGCACTTTGGGGCCGTCCTTCCCGCACGCCCTGGCCTACCCGGGTAGCCACGCCAGCCCGCCGACCGTGCCCTGATGATAGGGGATGATGTCGCGCCCAGCCGGCAATCCCTTGTGCACCGGTCGGCAATCCCTGAGGCGCCGGCCTGCCTGGTCGACGGGCGTGGCGGAGCCCCGCATAAGCGCCCGCCGTGGGCCGGCCCGGGTGCCCGGCGTGAGCCGGCCTCAGTGCGGGCCGGCTCCACTCCCCGGCGCCTGGGGCACTGCTCCGGACGACAGTCGTAACGTTGCCGGAATTTATCTGTAACGCAACCTGTGTTCGGTAATGCGACTTTACGTCGCCTTCAAGGCGAACCGGAGACTCTTGACGCACTGCATACTGCGGTATACCTTCTGACTACGTTTCGGACGCGTACCCACATTTGGGCCTTCTAGCAGCCAAGATCAGGGCTCCCAGCTGGCCCGGCATGGAAGCGGACTGAGCCTTCGGTCCCTTGCGGAAGGATCCAGGTGACAACGAACCGACAGCCTTCCCGCGGCCACCCCTCACCCGGGCGCCGCGACCGGCCACCAGCTCCCGGTAAGCACGGCTATAGCGGCCGGGCCGGACCCTGGCCTGCCGCATTCATTCCTCATCCCCGCACCCGTGACTGAGCTGAGTCCTCTCTGGTCACGCCCAGACGGGACTCAGTCGTCGCCTATCCCCTGCCCGCGTCGGCCGTGACCGGCCTGGTCGCCGGCCTGATGCCACTTCCCCGACATCGAATCGCAGCCAGGCTCTGACACTCACAGGCCGGACTCCCGCGCCTGCCGGGTACCTCCTGGCCTCGTGAGGCGCAGGCCCATGCCGAATCGTGTATTCGAGGTCCACTAAAGGTCAGAGAAGGCCCATGAGTAATTTTTGGCTCGGAGTTGGTTTCGGTCTGGTCACGGCGTCGATTCTCGCCCTGGCCACCGTCCCTCTCTCCCTTCAGATGAGCGTAGCCCGTATCCCGAACTTCGCCCACGGAGAGATCCTGACCGCTGGCGCATACGCCGCTTATCTCGTCAACGAGCACATCAGCAACATCTATTTGGCGGCGGTGGCCGCCGTGCTGGCCGGGGGGGCAGTGGCGTTCCTCATGAATCTCCTCCTGCTGCAGCCGTTCGCACGTCGCAGGCCGAAGCTGCTGATCTTGTTCATTCTCACGATCGCCGCCAGCCTGATGATCCAGAATCTCATCCTGCTGTTCTTCACCGGCAACAGCTTGGCCTACAAGCTGCCAGCCAGCGCGCCGCACCACGTGGGGCCGTTCCTGCTGACCGGGATGAACCTGTTCACGATCGCGGCAGCCGTGGTCGTCATGCTGGCCGTGCACGTCCTGCTCAAGTACACGAAGTTCGGCAAGGCGCAGCGCGCGGTCGCGGATAGCCGCGAGCTCGCTCAGGTCACTGGCATCAACAGCGAACGGATCATCCGGCTCACCTGGCTGCTGGACGGCCTGATCGCCGGCTTCGCCGGTTTCCTGCTCGGCATCAGCTCCGGGACGCTGTCCCCGACGCTGGGCCAGGGGTATCTCCTGGTGATCTTCGCTGCAGCCATCCTCGGCGGAATCGGCCGGCCGTACGGGGCCATGGTCGGCGCCTTGGTCATAGGCCTGGCCATGGAGATCAGCGCACTGTACATCCCGGCTTCCTACAAGGAGGTCGTGGCCTTCGGCCTCCTCATCCTCACCTTGCTCTTTCGGCCGAACGGCATCTTCGCCGCGCCGCGCGCGGCTGGAGCGGCGGGAGCAACGGCATGACCCAGTACATCATCGGCCTCGCGACGACCGGCGTCATCTTCTCGGTTGTCACCCTCGCGCTCAACGTCCGCTGGGGATGGGCAGGCGAGTTCGACATCGCGCTGTTCGCGTTCGTGGCCATCGGCGCCTACGTCTACTCCGTCCTCACGCTCGGACCGAACACCTTCCCGCCGCCGAGCGGCTACATACTCGGCTTGCGAGCTCCGTTCCTCATCGGCGTGATCGCGGCGGTCGTCGTCGCCGGGCTGGCGTCGGCGGTGGTCGGCGCGGTGGCGCTGCGGAAGCTGCGTGACGACTACTTCGGGATCACGACCCTCGCGTTCGCCCTGATCCTGGCGCTCGTCATCGGGCAGTACACGCCGCTCTTCGACGGTTACGAGGGCCTGTTCGGGATGCCGCAGCCGCTCTTCACGGTGCAGCCGTTCGGGCCGGACGGCGGCTACTACCTCGGCATCTGCATCATCGCGCTGGTGATCACGTTCCTGGTCCTGCAACGACTGTTCAACAGCCCCTTCGGGCGGGCGGTCCGGTCCGTCCGCGAAGACGACACCGCGTCGCTGGCCTTCGGCCGGAACGTGTACCTGCTGAAGCTGAAGGCCTACGTCCTGGGCGGCTGCGTGGCAGGCCTGGGAGGCGCCCTCCTCGCCTCCTACATCACCGCCTTCAACCCCTACGGCTGGACGCCCCAGGAAACGTTCCTGATCTACGCTGCGCTCTTCATCGGCGGCACGGGAAATGCCATCGGAGCCGTCATTGGCACCTTCTTTGTCGAGGTCGGGGTCCAGGAGGTCACCCGGTACGTGCCGCAGATCGGCAACAACGCCTCCAGCGGGGATGCGATCCGCCTGGTGCTCATCGGCCTGATGATTGTCGGGATCTTGTGGTGGCGGCCGCGCGGCGTGCTTCCCGAGCGGCGCGGTCTGGACCTGCTGCCGGGCGAGGCGGCTCCGCGGGGGCCCGGGTTGCGGATGGCACTGCGCCCAGTGGGCTTCGCCGGGTGGCGGTCCAGCGCCCGGCCGGCAGCCGGCGCCCAGGCTGCAGCGAGCGCAACCCAGCCGCCGGCTGGCCCAGCGCAGTCAGCAGCGAGCGCAGCGCCGCCGGCAACGGGCGCAGCGTCACCGGCGACCGTCGCAGCGCCGCCGCCCCTCGACCCCCCGGACACCGAATCGGGCCCCGAAGAGGGCGCGGCCGAGGAGCCTTCCCGGCCGACCCGGCTGTACGCCCGGGCTACCGGGCCGGCTGCCCCGGAGGCAGCGCCGGCCGCGCTCGAGGTCACCCACCTGACCAAGGCGTTCGGCGGGGTCAGGGCCGTGGACGACGCCACCCTGTCCGTGCGCGCGGGGTCGCTGACCGGGCTGATCGGCCCGAACGGCGCGGGCAAGAGCACCATGATCAATCTGATCTCGGGTTTCGAGTCACCCGACTCCGGCCGCATCCTGTTCGACGGAAAGAGCATCGGGGGCAAGTCTCCGCACGCCATCAGCCGGCTGGGCCTGATGCGCAGCTTCCAGTCCCCCCGCGAGTGGCCAGGCCTGACGGTCATGGAGAACATGCTGCTGGCCACGCCCATCGAGGGCCGGGAGACGGTCTGGCGCGGGTTGCTCACACCCCGGCGGCTACGGGCGGCGGAGTCCCGGGACCGGGTGCTGTCCCGCGAGCTGCTCGACGAAGTCGGCCTGCTCAAGCTAAAGAACGAGCCGGCCGGCAACCTGAGCGGAGGGCAGAAGCGCCTCCTCGAGTTCGCCCGCCTCGCCGCCGCCCGGCCCCGCCTGGTCCTGCTGGACGAACCCCAGGCCGGGATCAACCCGGTGCTGCGGGAGCGGATGGCCGAGCTGATCAGGGCCATGGCGGCGAGCGGGGTCACCGTGCTGATGGTGGAGCACAATCTGCCCTTCCTGGAGAGCCTGTGTGACCACGTCATCGTGATGGCCCTGGGCAGCTGTATCGCCACCGGGTCTATGTCAGAACTCCGCTCCAACGCGAGCGTGGTAGATGCCTACTTGGGTCAGGTGGATGTCGCCGATGTCTGACGAGCCTTATCTGGTCATCAATGACCTCACCGCCGGCTATGGCGGGCCGCCCATCATTGATGGGATCAGCCTGGAGGCCCGCCCCGGCGCCATTACGGCGATCGTGGGGCCCAACGGTGCTGGCAAGTCAACCCTGATGAAGGCCATCGCCGGGGTAGTGCGGCCCTCTCGTGGCGAGATCAAGGTCTGCGGGCAGGTCACCACCGGACTGAGCGCCGACAAGCTGGTCCGCCACGGTATGGCCTACGTCCCGCAGGTGGCCAACGTCTTCCCGTCCCTGACGGTCGTCGAGAACCTGGAGATGGGAGCCTACAACCGGAAGTCCGGCGTCCGGGAGCGGATCGAGGAGCTCTACGAACTCTTTCCCGATCTGCGCCCGGCCGCCCGCCGTCCGGCCCGGACCCTGAGCGGGGGACAGCGGAACATGCTCGCCATGGCCCGCGGGCTGATGTCTGATCCCAAGGTCCTGCTGGTGGACGAGCCCACCGCCGGAATGGCACCGAAATTTGAGGCTGCCGTGTGGCAGCACATCGTGCAAATTCGGCAGACCGGCGTGGCCGTAGTGGTTGTGGAGCAGAATACCCGCCGCACGTTGACCCACGCCGATTGGGCATACGTACTCGTTCTCGGCAGGAACCGTCTCTCTGGCTCCCCCACTCAGCTGCTCAATGACGAGGAGGTGGTGGCTCTTTATATCGGGGGAGGAGCCTGAATCTGTGCTGCTGCTCCACGAAGACGGGGACTGACAGCGAATAGGAGACTACACAATTATGACACTACGTTCCATGAGACCAATGGCGCCACGCATGCTTGTGGGCGCCACTCTCACCGCCACGCTGGCGATGCTGGCCGCTTGCTCGTCAGGTTCGTCGGGCTCATCTGGCTCAGCAGGCTCGCCGAGCCTGACCGGCACGGTCACTTTTGGCGTCCTGCACCCGTTTACCGGGGCGTACGCATCCGTCGGCGAGGCATCGCTGCAGGGCGTCACCGTGGCTGCCTCGGAGATCAACGCGAACGGCGGGATCCTCGGGCACAAGCTGACCATCGTTCACGCGGACACGCTGGGCGACCCGGTGGACGCCGTGCCTGCCGCCGAGCACATGGTCGCGTCGAGCCATCCGTCGGCGGTCATCGGCCCGGGGGGCCTCGAGATCGGGTCGATCCAGCGAATCCTGGACGCGAATAAGATCCCCTTCGAGTTCGAGGGCGGCGACACCGCCTTCGACAACACCACCGATCCCATGCTCTGGCGGGACAGCCCTTCCGACCTCCAGGAGGGGGTCGCGATGGCGCTCTACGCGCTGCACCACGGCTATAAGCGTGCGGCCTTCATGATGTCCAGCATCACCACGGCACAAGATTTCATTCCCTACATCGAAAGCGCCTATAAGGCGGGCGGCGGCCAGATCGTGGCCAATGAGACCATGACGCCGGGACTCTCCTCCT
>JAWWPY010000358.1:0-26283 GCA_033854735.1 Streptosporangiaceae bacterium
GTCATGCCCATCATGGGCGGGCTGATCGGCTACGGCGCTGTGCGCCTGGGACGGCCCGCGTGGGGCTTCGCGGTCGCGGCCCACCGGGTCGACATCCGGCCAGCCGCCGTCCCGGCCCAGATCGTGGTCGCTGGCTGGGTGCGCGGGCCGGTGATCGAGATCGCGGACCTCAGCTGGGTGCTGGTGCGTGAGCGCCAGTCGGGGCTAGAGCTGGTGCTGTGCACGGGGGACCGGACTGTCGTATGCCCAGCGACGGTGCGCAGCCCGCTGCTGCGGGTCAATCCGCAGCTGCTGGCCGGCTGGCTCGGCCAGGCCCTGGCCCCCGCCGAGGTCCCGGTTGCCCACTACAACTCCGTCCTGGACCCGGCCCTGGCCCGTGATGGCTGGCTAGAGGCGCCGGACGTGGCCCGCATCTGGCAGGTGCCGGCCCAGGATGTTCCTGCGGTGGCCGCCCGCTATGAGGTACGCACGGCCGGGAAACATGGCGAGCCAAGATTCGCCACCGACGATGTCGAGTGGTGTGCCCAGTGGGCGGGAACGATGTCAGCCGCCCAGCACGATGAACCGTCGCCCTGAACTGCCGCTCAGCTGGGTGATCGTGACCACGTGCAATTCCGCCTCGTGCTCGGCGGCCAGGGACGCGGGCAAGATCGCCACGCCGAGCCCGCGAGCAGCCAGCAGGGCGAGAACGCCGGGGTTGCTGGTCTCCAGGGTGATCCGCGGCCGCAGTCCGGCCGCGGAGCACGCGTCATCGATGCAGGTGCGCAGCCCGGTGCCAGCCGGCAGGCTGATGAGCGGGCGGTCCTCCAGGGCGCGCAGTGTCACCGTCCGCGCTGTGCCCAGCGGGTCGTCGCGGCGGACCGCGGCGACGAGGGGCTCGTCGAGCAGCACCCGGGCGGTGAGCCCGGCTGGCGATGGCCCGCCCACGCCGATCAGCGCCAGGTCGAAACGGCCGTCCCGCAGCCCGAGGATCAGCTCGGCGGAGTTGGCCTCGGAAAGCGAGATCTCGACCGCCGGGTGCATCCGGTGGAACTCGGCGAGCAGGTCGAACAGGGCCGGTGTCGAGCAGGCCGTCACCATGCCGACCGCTACCCTCCCGCGCACCAGGCTGGCCAGCTCGTCGACCGCCAGCCTGGTCCCGTCGGTGGCCGGGGTCGCCCTGCTCGCCTTGGCCGTCATCGAAGGCCAGGATCAGGGCTGCACGTCGGCACTGGTGGTCGCGGCGTTCGCGGCCGAGGCGGGCGTCCTGACCGCCTTCGTGCTCGCCGAGCGGCGCCGCGCCAGCCCGTTGGTGGATGTTTCGCTGTTCCTGCGGCCAGCCTTCGCCGCGGCCAATCTCGCTGCGCTGATCGTGTTCTTCGCCTTCGTCGGGGCCATTGTCTACTTCAGCGCCTACTTCCAGCAGGTGCAGGGCCGCTCCCCGGTGGCCGCCGGCCTGGCCGTGTGCGCTATCGGAGTCGCGTACGCCATAGCCGCCGCGTGGTCGGGCCGGCTGGTCCGGCGTTTCGGTGAGCGATGGCCGCTGCTGATCGGGCTGATCACCAGCGGGCTCGCCACGCTGGCCCTGCTCCGGCTCGAACCAGCCACCGGCATCGGGGCGATCTGGTAGAACTTCGCGCTGCTCGGCGCCGGCATAGGGCTGTGCGGCACCCCGATGACCACGCTGGCCCTGTCCGCGGTTGACGTTGACCGGGCCGGCATGGCTTCCGCGGTGTTCAACGCGGCCCGCCAGATAGAGCAGGTGTTCGGCGTGGCCGTACTCGGCGCCCTCGTCTACGCGCACCTGCCGGGCCAGGCCGGCCGGCTGCTTGACAGCGGGCAGCGCCAGCTCTTCGTGGCCGGGCTGCACGCCGCCCTCGTTGTTTCCGGCGTCGCGCTCATCGCCGCGGCCCTGGTGATATCTCCCTTGCTGATCCACTCCCGGGCGGCGACCTTCAGGCCGTGACACGGTCCGGGTCGGACTGCCGCCCCGGTGGGCGTGCCCCGTGTGCGTCCACCGTCAGGTTCCGAGGATGGCCCAGCCATGCGGCGGCAGGCCGATCCGGGCTGACCCGTCGCCACCGTCGGTGAGCGTGGCCCGGCCAGCCAGGCACGACCGGACATCCGGTGCCTGCGTGGCGACCTCCTCGCCGGCCAGGTTCAGCGCCACGACCAGGCGTCCGCCTCCCCCGGTTACCTCGTAGACGAGGTGCTCATTGGCCAGGTCGAGCACGTGGCTGCGGGCCTGGTGCAGCCACGCGTGCCGCCGCCTGAGGCCGATGAGCTCCTGGTGCAGCCGGTAGGTGGGCCAGCCGTCCGGCGCCAGATCCGCGGGAGTGGCGGGAAACGCGGGGCGGACGGCGTCATCTCCCCCGGGCCGGTCCTCCTTGACGCCCCGGAAGGCCTGCTCGTCGCCGTAGTAGACGGCCGGCGTCCCGGCCAGGGTGAACAGCAGCACCAGGGCGTGGGCCAGATGGCGATCGTCAGTGAGCTTGCTGGCCAGCCGGGTGACGTCGTGGTTGCCGGCGAACGTGAACGGGACGAAGGTGTCCAGGAATCCGTTGTGCCGCTCCAGCGCCCAGGCCAGTTCGAAGAAGTTGCGCTCGTTGAGCGAGCTCCAGATCGCCTTCCACAGCTCGTACTGGGTTACCGAGTCGAGTCCCGAGTCGCTGACGATCCGTGCGTAGTCGCCGTGGATGACCTCGCCGAACAGGTAGGCATCCGGGTGCTCAGCACGGACCTGGGGCAGGACCGAGGCCCAGAACGCCGGCGGTACGGCGTAAGCGGCGTCCAGCCGCCATCCGTCCGCGCCCGCCCGCAGCCAGTGGCGCATCACGTCGGTGACGTACCCGGCGACCGCGGGCTCGTCGTGGTTGAGCGCGACCAGGCCCGGGTGTCCCTCGAAGGTCTCATAGTCCGGCTCGCCACCAGCCGGGCCGGCCGGCCAGGTCATCCGGAACCACGCCGCGTCCGGCGAGCCCGGGCCCTGCTCCAGCGCCCGCCTGAAGGCCGGGAACTCACGCCCGACGTGATTGAACACGCCGTCGAGCAGCACCCGCAGCCCGCGGCCGTGCGCCGCTTCGAGCAGGGCGCTGAAGTCGCCCAGGTCACCCAGGCGAGGGTCGATCGTGTAATGGTCGATGGTGTCGTAGCCGTGGCTGGCCGACGTGAACACCGGGCCCAAGGCCAGCCCGGACACGCCCAGGTCGACGGCGTAGCCGAGCCAGTCCCGCAGCTTCCCCAGCCGGTGTGTGACCGTACCGCCCGGCCCGGGCGCCACTGGCTCGGCCCCGGTGAACCCGAGCGGGTACACGTGCCACCACACGGCGTGCTCGACCCAGTCCGGCACGGCACCATCCCTTCACCCATCCGTCGCACAGGCCCGTGCGGCTGGCTCATTGTCCACCCGGACCCGGCCGGGCGTACCTCACGTACGGTCGGACCATGTGCGCCTACCGCCAGCGTGGCACCGTGCTGACCGACCACACGTTCACCGTCCCGCTCGATCACGGCCAGCCCGGCGGGGAACACATCGAGGTGTTCGCCCGGGAGGTGGTAGCCGCGGGCCGGGCCGGATCCAGCCTGCCGTGGCTCCTCTTTCTGCAGGGCGGCCCCGGTTTCGGCGCGCTGCGGCCCAGCGGGCGGGAAAGCTGGCTGGACCGCGCCCTGGAGGACTACCGGGTGGTGCTGCTCGACCAGCGTGGCACCGGGCGGTCCACCCCGGCCAGCCGGCATACCGTGACCCGGTTCGGCACGGCCCAGGCGCAGGCCCGGTATCTGGCCCAGTTCCGCGCGGACTCCATCGTGCGCGACGCCGAGCTGGTCCGGCGGGAGCTCACCGGCGGCCAGACCTGGAGCGTGCTGGGGCAGAGCTTCGGCGGCTTTTGCACCGTCAGCTACCTGTCGATCGCGCCAGAAGGCCTGACTGAGGCATTCATCACCGGCGGCCTTCCTGGCCTCGGCACCAGCCCCGACAGCGTCTACCGGGCCACCTATCCGCAGGTTGCCGCCAAGAACCGGGCGCACTACGAGCGGTACCCGCAGGACGTTGAACGTGCCCGGCGGGTGGCCAGGCACCTGCGGGACGCCAACGTGACGCTGCCCGGGGGCGCGAGGCTCACCGTCGAGGCGTTCCAGGCCCTCGGCCAGGTGCTGGGCGCTAGCACCGGCAGCGATACCCTGCACTACCTGCTGGAAGATCCCTTCGCCGGGAGTGAGCTTTCGGACAGCTTCCTGCACCGGGCCCAGTCGCGACTGGGCTTCGCCGAGGCGCCTCTTTACGCCGCGCTGCACGAGGCCTGCTACGCGCAGGAGCAGGCGACCCGCTGGTCAGCCCAACGGATTCGCGGGGAATTCCCCGGGTTCGATCCGGCCGCCGCCCTCGCCGGTGACGCTCCGCTGCTGTTCACCGGCGAGATGATCTACCCCTGGATGTTCGATACCGATCCCGTGCTCGAGCCGCTGCGGGACGCGGCGCGGGAACTGGCTGAGCGGGAGTCCTGGCCGCGCCTGTACGACGCCGGCCGGCTGGGAGCCAACGAGGTCCCGGTCGCGGCCGCCATCTACTTCGACGACATGTACGTTCCCCGTGAGTCCTCGCTGGATACCGCCCGCGCGATCCGGGGCCTGCGGCCCTGGGTGACCAATGAGTACGAGCACGACGGGCTGCGGGCCAGCAACGGCGCGGTCCTCGACCGGCTCATCGCCCTGGTGCGCGGCAACGCCTGAGGGGGCGCCGCCCGCCGCGCGTAGCCCGGCCCGCCACCGGATCCCGTGGGAGCCGGACCGCTAGCTCGCCTGGCCGCCGCCGGCTGGGCCCGGGCCCAGCCGGTCAAGGACGGCATCCAGCTTCCCGTCCATCCGGTCGAACCGGCTGTCCATCCGGTCGAGGCGACCGTCGATCCCGTCGAGCCGGCCGTCGATCCCGTCGAGGCGGTTGCCGTGCCGGGCCTGCGCGGCCCGCATGTCGGTCAGCGCTGAATCGATGCCCTCGAGATGGCCGTCGATCTCGCTGAGCCGGTTGCCGTGCCGGGCCTGGGTGCCCCGCACACCGGACAGCGACTCTTTGACATCGGCGAGTGCCCCGCCGTGCTGCCCCTGGGTTTCTGAGATCTTATCGAGCATGCGATAGATCGCGTGCACGTCGTTATCCAGCTGACGCACCTTCCGGTCTAACTCCGCACTGGTCACGGCCGCTTGTCCTCCTGATCGTAGGTTGCCGTTCAACTCGCGGGCAACGCTACTCGCGGGCCCCGACAGTCCGCGCGCTTCTGGAGTTGTAGCACAAGCGCCCCGGGCCAGGCGGCGCCGGGCACTCAGCGCACCTGGTGGCGGACGCACCCCAGCCGCTGGCGCTTTAAGTAGTTGTGGTTAAACAACTTATCGGCGGTAGGATCAATTATCGTGCGGAAGATCGCTGACCACAGCGGCGCCCAGGGTGCTGGGGCGACGGGGCATGGCAATGGCGGTGCGCCCGGCGCCGCCGCCCCGGACGGTTCGGGGTCGCGCCCGCCCGGTGACCGCTACAAGTGGGTAGCCCTTTCCAACACCACCCTCAGCATGACGATGGCGACGATCGACGCCTCCATCGTGATCATCGCCATGCCGGCCATCTTCCGCGGCATCCACCTGGACCCGCTGACCCCCGGCAACGTGAGTTACCTGCTGTGGATGATCATCGGGTACCTGCTGGTGACCGCGGTGGCCGTGGTCACGCTGGGCCGGCTGGGCGACATTTACGGCCGGGTCCGCATCTACAACCTCGGCTTCGTCGTCTTCACCCTGGCCTCGATCGCGCTCTCGCTCGACCCGCTGACCGGCAGCGGCGGAGCGCTCTGGCTGATCGGCTGGCGGCTCGTGCAGGCGTTCGGCGGGGCCATGCTGATGGCGAACGCCGCCGCCATCCTGACCGACGCGTTCCCCCCGCGGCGGCGCGGCATGGCCCTTGGCATCAACCAGATCGCCGGAATCTCCGGGCAGTTCGTCGGCCTGCTGCTCGGCGGCGTGCTGGCCGCCTGGGACTGGCGGGCGGTGTTCTGGGTGAACGTGCCGATCGGCGTGTTCGGCACGATCTGGTCCTACCGCAGCCTGCGTGAGATCTCCACCACCCGGCGCGCCCGCATCGACTGGCCCGGCAACATCACGTTCGCCCTGGGCGCCGGGCTCGTACTGGTCGCCATCACTTACGGGATCCAGCCGCACGGCGGGCACCCCACCGGGTGGACCAGCCCCTGGGTGCTCGGCGGCCTCGCCGCCGGCCTAGCCCTGCTGGCCGCGTTCGGCGTCATCGAGACGAAGATCGCCGAGCCGATGTTCCTGATGAGCCTGTTCAAGATCCGGGCGTTCGCGGCCGGCAACGCGGCCAGCCTGCTCGGCTCGATCGCCCGCGGCGGGCTGCAGTTCATGCTGGTCATCTGGCTGGCCGGCATCTGGCTGCCGCTGCACGGCTACGACTACGCGGTCACCCCGCTCTGGGCTGGCATCTACATGCTGCCGCTGACCGGCGGTTTCCTGATCGCCGGCCCGGTCTCCGGGTACCTGTCGGACCGGTACGGGCCGCGGCTGTTCGCCACTTCCGGGCTGCTCGTCGCGACCGCCGGGTTCTGCGGCCTGATGCTGCTCCCGGTGGACTTCCCGTACTGGATTTTCGCAGTGCTGACTTTCAGCAACGGGATCGGCTCCGGGCTGTTCGCCTCCCCCAACACCTCGGCCATCATGAGCAGCGTCCCGGCCCAGCACCGCGGCTCCGCGTCGGGCATGCGGTCGACGTTCCAGAACTCAGGGATGTCCCTGTCGATCGGCATCTTCTTCTCGTTGATGATCACTGGCCTGGCCGCATCGCTCCCCCGCACGCTCAGCGCCGGCCTGCACGCCCAGGGGGTACCGCTCTCCGTCGCGAACCACGTGAGCCACCTGCCCCCGGTGAGCACGGTGTTCGCCGCACTCCTCGGGTACAACCCGGTGCAGCACCTGCTCAAGTCCTCGGGGGTGCTCGCCACGCTCCCCCGCCACAACGTCACCGTCCTCACCGGCAGGCAGTTCTTCCCGCACCTGATCTCCGGGCCATTCCACCACGGGCTGGTCATCGTGTTCAGCGCGGCGGCCATCATGTCCCTGATCGGTGCCCTGGTGTCGCTGTCGCGCGGCCGCCAGTTCTACTACGACGAGCCGGTTCCGGCCGGTGCGGGCGGGCCAGCACAGGTCCCTTCCCCGCCCGGCGCAACCACGCCACCCAACGGAAACAGCCCGGGCCACGGCCGGGCGCTGCATACGTCGCCGTCATCTGATGCCCGGGACCATCCACCGGCTGGCAAGCAGCGATAAGCCTCCGGGCCGGCCCAATGGGCGCGGGTCAGCCCGCCCTGGAGGCGCCTACCGGGCCGCGGCGCAGGAAGGCGGTGGCGGCCGGGCTGGTGGACACTTGCCGCCAGCCGGGGCTCCGCAGAAGCTGGCGGGCCAGCCCGGAGCTGCCGGGTATGAGCACACAGTTCACGCCGAGGCGCTGGAGGCTCCCGGGCCCGCCGGAACTACCCGTGAGGATGCGCTGCTCGGCGAGGATGTCCGGGCGCCCGTACAGGTCGTTGCGGGAATCGATGCTGACCGGCACGTCGGGCCGCAGGAGGATGACGATTCCGCCGAGCGGGTAGGCATTGAACAGCCGGCACCCGGATGGCAGGGCGCTGATCGAGCCGGCTGGGTAGACCGTATGGCCCAGGCCCGGCAGGCTGATCGCCGCCTGCACCGCCAGGGCCGCCACGGCGGCCACGGCCCCCAGCCGCAAAATAGGACGGTAGCCGCTGGCCCACGCCCGCAGCCGCGGGCCGTCCAGCGCGGCGGCCAGGACCGCGACCGCCACGACGTCGAGGATGGGCAGCATCCGGATGACATAGGCCGCGCTGGCCGCGAGCATGCCGAGGACGAGGGCCAGGTCCCACCGGCCGTGCCGGGCCGCTATCGCTGCGGCCAGGACACCCGCACCGAGCATGGCCATCTGGTCGGGACTGGTGAAGGAGACGTGCTGCCATTCTGCTATCAGCCCGGCTGATGAGCTGCTCACCTCCCGTAGCTGCCGGAAGATGGCGAGCCCGCCCGGGCTGGCGAGCACGCCGGCCAGGGCGGCCAGCGCGGGCGCCGTCGCCGTGACCGCCGCGCGGGGCAGCATCCGCCGCCTGGCATCCGCCGGCAAAGCCAGCAGGGCGGAGACCTGGCCGCCCAGCCCGGCACAGAGCACCACGACGATCCCCAGCGGCGCGGCCACGTGCAGGTTCACCCACACCGCTTCAATCACGGCAACGACCAGCAAGCTGCGGGTGCGCAGGACCGGTCCGGCGCGGACAATCACCAGCAGGAGCAGGGGGACAGCAATGTAGTCCACCAGCTGCGGACGGACCGACAGCCAGGCGATGCTTCCCACCGACCCCGCGACGACCAGCGGGCCGGCGACCAGCGGGGTCGCGCCGAGCCGCCGGGCCAGCAGCAGAACGGCGCCGCCGGCGGCCATCACCAGCGCGCCTCCGATCAGGGCGACGCCGGGCAGGCCGCCCGCCCGGTACCCGGCCGCCAGCAGCAGGTCAAAGGCCCAGGAGTTCGGGGTCCACGGCCGGCCGCGGGCCCACCACGAGAAACTGTCGGCGACAGGGATGCGCCCGGTGTGCAAGATCAGCTGACCGATCCTGATCTCCCAGAATGTGTCCGACTCGGCCAGCAGGCTGGCCCGCACGAGCGCGACCGGGAGCAGAGCCAGCCAGGCGATCAGCCACGGCAGGCGGGCTCGCGGGCGGCTGGCCGTGGCGGCGGCGGCTGGGGTCGGCGCGGGGGGTTCTGAGCTGGGCGTCTGCACTGAGACGCGGGACGCGCGCACGGCAACCTGACCCCCCCGGGACTCCACTCATCGTACGGCACGGGCGGGTGGCCGCTCTCGGCCAGTCGGTCGGCCGGCTGGTAACAGGCACGCAACATGCCGTTACAGAGGCCTAACAAACCAGCACTACTGTGGCCTATTCCCGCAATCTGCGGTGGAGGCGGGAGATACGAGGGCCACGGTTCTGGCCTGGGCGAAATGATGTGTGAGCCTGAAAGAAAGGCAGCATACATGAACATGAGCGTCCGGGAATGGTTCGAGCAGCGATCATTTCACCATCACGATTTCTCAAGCCTTTCTGAGCCCGGCCATGCTGGGCAGCGGAGTACCACGACACTGGTTTTCCCGACGCGTAACGTCGCGGAGACGATCGGGCCCATTTTGGAACGGGTGGCACTGCTCAACGACCGGAGCGGGCTCATCGATCAGGTCATGCTGGTCGACGCGGACTCAACGGATGGCACCGGCGACATCGCCCGTGCGTGCGGCGCCGAGGTGTACTCGGAGAACGAACTGCTCCCGGCCTTCGGCCCGGCCCAGGGCAAGGGCGATGCCATGTGGCGGAGCCTGTCGGTGGCCCGCGGCGAGATCGTGATGTTCGCCGATGCCGATACCAAGAATTTCGACGAGCACTTCATCTACGGCACTCTCGGGCCGCTCCTGGCCCGGCCCGGGCTGCAGTTCACCAAGGCCGCCTACCGGCGCCCTTACGCCGACGGGCAGCAATCGGTCATCGACGGCGGGGGGCGGGTGACGGAGCTGATGGCCAAGCCGCTGTTCAACTTCTTCTGCCCGGAGCTCACCGGGTTCGTGCAGCCGCTGGCCGGTGAATTCGCCGCGTACCGTGACCTGCTGTGCGGCATCCCCTTCCTCACCGGATACGGGGTGGAACTGGGAATCATGGTCGACGTCCTGCGGGCGGTGGGCCTGCCCGCGATGGCGCAGGTAGATCTCGGCGCACGGCAGAATCGCCACCAGTCCCTCCGGGATCTCACCCTGATGAGCTCGGTGGTGCTCCGTGCGATGACCCGCCGGGCGCGCGCGCCGCAACGCGGGGCCGGCGGGTCGGGAAGCCCGCGGGTCAGGCCGCTGCGAGGGTCCGACACCTACCTGCACGCCGTGGCCACCGAGCAGGGACTGCGGCTCGATGAGCACGCCAACGTCCTGCTGGAGCGCCCGCCGCTGGCGCACGTGCTCGCCGCGGGCCGGGACCAGGACACGGTGGCCTAGATTAACCGGCGCCTAAATTACCGGCGCCTGAGTCATCCGGCTGCGGCCAGCTTGATGATGGTGAAGACCGCGCCATGCGGATCGGCGACCACCGCGAAACGGCCGGGTGGGACGTCGGTGGGCGGGACGCGAACCTGCCCGCCCAGTTCCTCGGTCCTGGCTGCCGCGGCGTCGCAGTCGGCCACGGCGAAATGCACCATCCAGTGCGGCGGGATCCCCTCGGGCCAGTCCTCGTCCATGTGCACCATGCCGCCGACCGGCCGGCCGTCCAGCCGCCATTCGGTGTAGGTCATCGGCCCCATCTGGCTGGTGTCGGCGTGCCACCCGAAGACGCGCCCATAGAAGCGGGCGGCCGCCGCGGTGTCCCGGCAGGCCAGCTCGTACCAGCAGAGGCAGCCAGGCTCATTGACCAGGCCCGCACCGGCGAAGGCCTTGGGCTTCCACGCCGCGATCATGGCCCCCTGGTCGTCGGCGAACATGGCCATCCTGCCCTGCCCGTCCACATCCAGGGGCGGGACCAGCACCTGACCGCCGGCCTGAGACACGAGGGCCGCTGTGGCGTCCGCGTCGGTCACGCTCACGTACGTGTTCCAGCAGGCCGGCCGCTCCCCGCCGGTGAACGGCATCAGGCCGGCCACCACCTGTGCTGGCGCCTCGCCGGCTGGTGGGCCGGCCGGCCCGAAGAACGCGTAGGCCGTGGCGTCCGAGCCTGGTGGGGAGTGCGTCTCCCAGCCGAACAGACCCCCGTAGAAGGCGCCGGATGCCCCCGCATCTGGTGTGGACAGGTCAGCCCAGCAGGGCGTCCCGGGCGGGTATTCCGTCATCACGGGCATAGCGGCTTCCCTCCCCTTGCCGTCATCGCCATCATGACAGCGGGCGTAGGCTCGTGCCGTGCCTCGCTATGAATACCGCTGCCGCGCCTGCGGAGCAACGTTCGAACGCAGCCGCCCTATGAGTGAGTCCTCTGCCCCGTGCCAGTGCCCGCAGGGGCACGATGACACCGTGAAGCTGCTGTCCACGGTGGCCGTGGGCGGCCGGTCCGGCGCGGCCGAGCCCCGGTCGGGTGGCGGGGGCTGCTGCGGCGGCGGCTGCGGCTGCGGCTGACGGCCGCGCACGGCGGGGAGCCTGATGACCAGCCCCAGTACTGAGCGCTTGTGCGCCGAGATCAGGGCCAGCACCGCCACGCTGGCCAGCATCATCGACGGCGCGGACCTCACCCGGCCCGTGCCCACCTGCCCGGACTGGACGCTGCGCCAGCTGACCACGCACGTTGGGCGGGCCCACCGGTGGGCGGGCGAGATCGTGGCCACCCGTTCGGCGGAGTTCATCCCCTTCCGGGCGGTGCCCGACGGCAGGCTGCCGGATGATCCTGGCCGGCACGTCGGGTGGCTGCGGGACGGCGCGGCCCGGCTCATCGACGCCGTCCATGGGGCGGGCCCCGACCTCGTCTGGACCTTCAGCCGGCTGCGGCCGGCTGGCTTCTGGGCTCGCCGGATGGCGCACGAGACCGCCGTGCACCGGGCCGACGCCGAGATCGCCACGGGCCGCGCACCGGTCATCGACGCCGGCATTGCCGCGGACGGGATCGACGAGTGGCTCGGGGACCAGCCCGGCGATGACAGCCCGGGCGGCCGCCTCGGCGCCCTGGCGGACGGCCAGGTACTGCACTTCCACGCCACCGATGAGGGCCTCGGCGGGGCTGGTGAGTGGCTGGTCCGGCGCGCTGGCGACCGCATCGCGGTGGCCCACGGGCACGGCCAGGGCGACGCCGCTGTCCGTGGGCCGGCGTCAGCGCTGTTGCTGGTCCTGGTCCGGCGGCTGCCCCTGGATGACGCCCCGGTTCAGATCATCGGTGACCGCGCGGTGCTGGAGCGCTGGCTGGCGGCCACGCCGTTCTGAAGGCAACGGGCTGCGCGCCGCCCATGCCGACCGCAGGACCCGGCCGGGCGCGGCGGGAGTCAGGCGTCTTTGGCCGGCTCGCCGTGGCTGGCGTTGGCGCGGCCCCGGCCCCAGTACGCCTTGGCCGAGACCTGATCGCCGGACAGCCCGCGCTCCGCAGCCACCTCACGCAGCCGCAGCACCACCTTGGCTTCCCCGAACAGGTAGACGTGACCCGGCCCGGGCGGCAGGGACACGCTGGACAGCGCGGCCGCCAGCGCGGCCGGGTCGCCCGCCGGGCCACCGGCGCGGTGCAGCCAGTGCAGGCTCACGTCGGCCGCCCCGTCAAGGTCCTGCTCGTCCGCGGGCTCGGGAACCTCGAGGATCACGGTGCCGGGGGTGCCGCCGGGCAGCGCGCTGGCCATCGCGAACACGGCGGCCAGGCTGGATTCATCGCCTGCGAACAGATGCCAGTCGGCGCCCTCGGCCAGGAAGATCTTCCCCCGCGGCCCGATGCCCTCGATCCGGTCACCGGGACGGGCCGAGCGCACCCAGCGCTCCCCGGGTCCCTCCCCGTGCCGGACCACATCGAGCGTGAGCAGCCGCCGGGATGCCTCCACCGCCCGGATGGTGTAGCGCCTGCGCAGCGGGCGGTCACCGTCGACCGCGACCATGAGCATCACATCCTGCCCCGGCCGGTAGCTGAACTCACCGAGTTCCGGCGCGGTCAGCGCCAGGCGCTGCATGTGCGGGGTGAGCAGGGTGTTACTGACCACCTCCAGCTGCATCCGGGTCGTGCCCGCGAGCGGTCCCGCCAGCTCGGCGAAAGGATCATTGACAGCAACCGCGCCCGCCACTGGCACAGGCTCAGACATCAAGCAATCAGCCTTTCCTCAGCCGAACGGTCCCCCGCTGCGGGAACCCTAGTCGGCGAAACGGGCGACCTGGCGCATCTTGTTGGTCGCGTCCAGCGCGGCGACCTTATATGACTCCGCCAGCGTCGGGTAGTTGAAGACGGCGTCGACCAGGTAGTCGATAGTACCTCCGCAGCCCATCACCGCCTGGCCGATGTGCACCAGCTCGGTGGCCCCCGTCCCGAACACATGCACGCCGAGCAGAGTCCGGTCCTCCGGAGAGACCAGCAGTTTCAGCACGCCGTAAGAGTCACCGATGATCTGCCCGCGGGCCAGCTCCCGGTAACGTGACACGCCGACCTCGAACGGCACGCAGTCGTCCGTGAGCTGGTCTTCCGTCTTCCCGATGAAGCTGATCTCGGGCAGGCTGTAAATCCCGATCGGCTGCAGCATCGTGGCGTGGTGCACCGGCTCGCCGCAGGCGTGGTGCCCGGCGAGCCGGCCCTGCTCCATGGACGTGGCCGCGAGCGCCGGGAACCCGATCACGTCGCCGACCGCGTAGATGTGCGGCACCGCGGTCCGGAAGAACTCATCGACCGCGATCCGGCCGCGGGCGTCGGCCGTCAGGCCGGCCGCCTCCAGTGTCAGCTCGTCGGTGGCGCCCTGACGGCCCGCCGAGTACAGGACCGTATCGGCCGGGATTTTCTTCCCGCTGCGCAGCGACGCGATCGCCCCTTCGGGCCTCGCCTCGACCGAGGAGACCGTCTCGCCGAACCGGAACGTCACGGCGAGATCGCGGAGGTGGTACTTGAGCGCCTCGACGACCTCGAGGTCGCAGAATTCGAGCATCCGGTCCCGCTGCTCGACCACCGTCACCTTGGTGCCCAGGGCCGCGAACATCGACGCGTACTCGATCCCGATGACGCCTGCGCCGGCGACCACCATCGACCGCGGGACGCGCTCCAGGTTGATGATCCCGTCCGAGTCCATAACGGTGCGGTCGTCAAAGGCGACGCTGGCGGGCCGGGCCGGCTTCGTGCCGGTCGCGATCACCACCTTCTCGGCGCTGACCGCGCGGACACGCCCATCCCCGTCGATCACCTCGATGGCGTTCGGGCCGGCGAAGTGCGCTGTGCCACTGAGGATCGCGACCCGGTTACGCGAAAGCTGGCTGCGGACCACGTCGATTTCCTTGCCGACCACATGCCGCGTGCGTGCGGCCAGGTCGGCGATCGTGATGTTGTCCTTGACCCGGTAGCTCTGCCCGTACATCTCGCGCTGATCGAGCCCGGTGAGGTAGAGCACCGCCTCGCGGAGGGTCTTGGACGGGATCGTGCCGGTGTTGAGGCACACGCCGCCGATCATGTCCGGCCGTTCGACAACGGCCACCCGGCGGTCCAGTTTGGCCGCCGCGATGGCGGCCTTCTGGCCGCCCGGGCCCGAGCCGATCACCAGCAGGTCATAATCGTGCACATCCCCCAGTGTGACGACGAAGCCCGGCCTTTTGAACCCCCGGGGCCGGCCAGCCCGCGGCCGGGCCGCCAAAGCCGGCCCCGCGGTTAGAGCCAGCCCGCGCGCGCACTCGCCAGCGGCTCGGCGTCTGGCGCACGGCCAAGCTCCCCAGCGTGCACCCGTTCCAGCAAGCGGCTGACCGCGGCCAGCACCTCAGGCAGGCACTGCCGCAGGCTCTCCGCGTCCCCCGGGTCGGCCGGATCCCCGCCCAGGCCCACCGCTTCCAGAAGTCCCTCCAGGTCGGTCAGACGTGACCCCAGCCAGCCCACGGGATCGGCGGAGAGGCTCTGGTCGAACACCCGGGTGCCCACCTCCCATCCCGTCAGCCCAGGATGATGATGGGTGCGGTCGAAGCTTCCGGGCGGGCCGTCAGCCGACTCCAGCAGGTCGACCCGCCAGACCGGCTGGCCGATCTCGATCGGCTGGGCCGAGTAGATCGAGCCTTTCAGCTCGCCCCGGACGAGCAGCCGGACCTCCAGCCGGACGCCCCGCTCGGGGCTCTCCTGGCCTTCGAGCGGATGCGGGTCAACGAAGTACAGGTCACTCAGCACAACTCCGGTCCGCTCGAATCCGAAGACATACAGCACGGCAGGGCCTCCTCAGAGGACGGGGCGCTGGACCACGTGGCCACCGGGCCACGCGAGGCGCCGAGACGCTGGCATGCTTCCAGTGTGCGTCAGGCCGCCGTGTTCACAATGCCCGGCCAGAGGTTGTGAGCGAAACATGGTGGAAACACACACGTCATCGTGGGTAATGACAACGGAACACGGCACGCTTACGCTGCGGTCGTGGCGGACATCTTCGACAGCTACCGGCTCGCCCAGGCCTGGGATGAGATGTTTGAGCAGCCGGGAGAGCCGCGGGCTCCTTATGCCGCGCTGCTCGCCGCCTTGGCGCCGCTCGATCCCAGCGAGCTGCGCTTCCGCTCGGACCAGCTGACCCGGGTCTTCACCGACCGCGGGGTAACGTTCGATTTCGCCGGTGAGGAACGCCCGTTCCCTCTTGACCTCATCCCCCGGGTCATCGACGCCGCCGAATGGGATCTCGTGGTGCGGGGCGTCAGGCAGCGGGTCCTCGCCCTGGAAGCTTTTCTCGCCGATGTCTACGGCCCCGGCCAGGTGTTCGCCGACGGGGTGGTCCCGTGGCGGGTCGTCGCCACCTCGCAGCACTACCACCGTGAGGTGGCCGGGCTCACCCCGCCGAACGGGGTCCGCGTCCATGTCGCCGGCATCGACCTGATCAGGGACGAGGCGGGCCGGTTCAGGGTGCTGGAGGACAACGTCAGGATCCCCTCCGGGGTCAGCTACGTCATGGAGAACCGGCTGGCCATGACGCGCACGTTCCCGGCGCTCTTCACCGACCAGCATGTGCACCCGGTTGACGGCTACCCGGCGCGCCTGCTTTCGGCGCTGCGGTCCGCGGCGCCGCAGGCGGCGCGGGACCCGGTGGTAGTCGTGCTCACCCCCGGCGTGGGCAACGCCGCGTACTTCGAGCACACGCTGCTGGCCCGCCTGATGGGGGTGGAACTGGTGGAGGGCCGCGATCTGTTCTGCACGGGCAACCGGGTTTTCGTGCACACCACCCAGGGACGCCGGCCCGTTGACGTGATCTACCGGCGCGTCGGTGATGATTTCCTCGATCCGCTGCATTTCCGGCCCAACTCGGTGATCGGCTGCGCGGGCGTGCTCAACGCGGCCCGCGAGGGCCATGTGACCATCGCCAACGCGGTTGGCAACGGTGTCGCGGATGACAAGCTCCTCTACACCTATGTCCCCGACCTGATCAGGTACTACCTCAGCGAAGAGCCCCTGCTGCGGAACGTGGAGTCCTACCGCCTCGACGATCCGGACGTGCTCGCCTGGGCCCTTGACCGGCTGGATCAGCTGGTGCTCAAGCCGGTGGACGGAGCCGGCGGCCAGGGCATCGTGATCGGCCCGCAGGCCGATGAGCGGGTCCTGGCCGAGCTGCGGGCCACCGTGGCCGCCGAGCCGCGCGGGTGGATCGCGCAGCGGCCGGTCGCTCTGTCCACCTCTCCCGTGCTCATCGACGAGCGCCTGGCCCCCCGCCACATCGACCTGCGGCCGTTCGCGGTCAACGACGGCGATGACGTCTGGCTGCTGCCTGGCGGGCTGACCAGGGTGGCGTTGCCTGAAGGCGAGCTGGTGGTCAACTCCAGCCACGGCGGTGGATCCAAGGACACCTGGATACTTGCCCCGGAGGGGCTGCCTGCACCCCTGCCATCCCCCGTGGCCGGGCAGATTCCCGTTCCCCAGGCCTCGATAGCTGGCGAGGGCAGGCAGAGCGGGCCCGGCGTGGGCCAGGAGCAGTGACCACCGGGCTGCTCAGCCGGATCGCCGAGACCCTGTTCTGGACGGGCAGGTACATCGAGCGGGCGGACGACACCGCGCGCATGGTGGACGTGTACGTGCATCGCATGCTGCAGGAGCCGCAGGCCGATGAGGACGCGGGCTGCCGGGGACTACTGGCGGTGCTTGGCATCCCGGCCGCCGACGACAGCCGGCTGGACATCGGGGCGACCCTCTACCAGCTGGCCTACGACCAGAAGAACCAGAGCGCGATCGCCGGCGCCGTGATGGCCGCCCGGGACGGCGCGCGCAGCGTGCGCGAAGTGATCTCCGGCGAGATGTGGGAGTGCCTGAATGTGACGGGGCACGGGCTACCGGGGCAGCGCCGGACGGCCGAACGGCTGGGACCACACGTCTATCTCGGTTTCATCAGGGAACGGGCGGCCCTGTTCTTCGGCCTCGCCGAGTCCACCATGAGCCATGATGATGCCTGGCGGTTCCTGATCCTGGGCCGGAGCCTGGAGCGTGCGGACATGACCGCCAGGCTGCTGCTGGCGCGGATGCCGGCTACTCCGCACGAGATCGGCTGGCCCATGCTGCTCCGCGCGTGCGGCGCCTACGAGTCCTTCATCCGCACCCACAGCTGGACCGACGATTCCCATCAGGTGGCCGAGTTCCTGATGATGGACCGGCTCTTCCCGAGATCCGTGGTGTACACCCTGTCCACCGCGGAGGAAATCCTGGCCGCGCTGGATCCGGGCCCGAACCGGTCAGGCATGGGCGACCCGGCCCGCCGGCCCATCGGGCGGCTGCGCGCACGCCTCGAATACACCGACCCCCAGCTGCTCCCCGATCAGCTTCCGGAACTCCTGGGCAGCCTGCAGCGCGCCTGCCGTGAGGCCAGCGAGGCCATCACGGAGCGGTACTTCAAGTACGAGCAGCCCGTCACGTGGGAGCAGGAGGGCTGAGGAGTGGGCTGGCGGCTGGAAATCGTGCACAAGACGCGCGTGGTCTATGAGGGCACGGCCCGGGCTTCGTACAACGAGGCCCGGATGACCCCGGTCACGCTGCCCACGCAGACGGCGCTGGAGACCCAGCTGTGGACGGGGGCGGGAACCACGGTCTCGTCGTCCTACAGCGACTACTGGGGAACCCTGGTCAGCTCGTTCGACATCCAGGCGCCGCACCACGAGCTCTCGGTGACCGCCCGCTCGGTGGTCGAGACAGGCCTCGCGCCCGCACCGTCTGCCCCGCTCAGCTGGGCCAGGCTGCGCGAGATCGCCGAAGGGGGGCGCCTTCTGGAGTACTTGTCGCCCACCCCGCGCACGACCGTCGATGCGGAGCTCACCGCTGCGGCCAGGGAACGCGCCGCGGGCGCGGATCCGCTGAGGGCAGCCGCGGACATCGCCGCCTGGGTCCAGGACACGGTGGAGTATGTGCCGGGATCGACGGAAGTGCAGACCAGCGCTCAGGAGGCGTGGAACCAGGGGCAGGGTGTCTGCCAGGACATCGCCCATCTCACGGTGGCCTTGCTGCGGGAGGTAGGCCTGCCTGCCCGTTATGTCTCCGGGTACCTGCACCCGTCCCCGGAGGCGGGACTCGGGGACACGGTGACCGGGGAGAGCCATGCCTGGGTGGAGTACTGGACCGGGGAATGGGTGGCCACCGACCCGACCAACCAGTCCCCGGTCGGCGAGTGCCACGTCGTCGTGGCCAGGGGCCGGGACTATGCCGATGTGCCGCCGCTCAAGGGCATCTACCACGGCGCGCCCAGCAGCACGATGGACGTGACCGTGGAGGTAACCCGGCGGGCATGACGCCGCGGGGCTCTGCCTGTGGCGGTCCGGAAAGCCTGAGCGTGGATGCAGAAAGCCTGTGAGATGGCTCCAGAAAGGCGCCGCCGCGCCGGACCGGGTCGGCCTCCACCGGCCCCGCTCGCATACCCTGGAACTGTCCCTGATCCACTCCCCCTGGGCCACTTCACTGAGCGGCGGAATACCATGACTTTCCTGCTCATTGCGGCGGTGGTCGCCGCAATGATCCTTCTGTACGCCACCGATCGCATTCTCAAGGCGCTGGCCCGGGTCCGCCGGTACCGCGTCATGAGCGAGCGGCTGGACGCCGTCGCGGCGAGATCCGAGGTGCAGCAGGAGCAGCGAAAGACGGCCGCGGCGGCGAGCACCGCTCTCACTTCTGTCATGCCGGCCATCAACCGGCCGCCGCTGACGCTGCCCGGCCTGACTAAGCCGCCACAGCGTGGCACCCCCTCCTGTCCGGCTCACGGTGGCGACAGGCCAGCCCACGGCGACAGGCAAGCTCACGGCGGCGACAGGCAGGCTCACGGCGGCGAGGCCACCGCGCGCCCGCGGTCGCGGGCGGCCGAGCGGCCCAGCCGGCCAGGCCACACCACCGGACCGCGGCAGCGTTAAGCGGCCGCCCTCCTTTCGCGGGCGGGACCGGGCGTGAACCTTCGGGCTTAGGGCGTGGCCCTATCGGCCAAAGCTGTCGGCCCCGCTCCGGGGTACATTTCACCCTGTGTATCCCCCGGGGCACCAGGTCGGTGCCCGCTAAGCTGATTAGTACGGAATGCAGGGCAGTTCCCTTATCCGCTCGTCGTGATATCCCTGCCCCGGTGATCAAGGCGGGCTTTCGTGGTTCAGGCGTATTCCTACGAGTTTGTGCTGGCTGGCCACGATGATGACCAGCCTGCGGGCGATCGCGTGCTGAACGCCATGGCACCGCGGTTCTCCTGGGTGCCCGGAGGCAGATCCCGGACGGTCCGCAGGACCTGGCTGGATACCTTCGACTGGCGGCTGTACCGGGCCGGCCTCACGCTGGAGCACACCACCGGTGACGGGCCCGGCGAGCTGACGCTGACCGGGCCGGACGGGGAGCGGATCGTGGCCCGGCCGGGCAGGCTGGCCTGGCCGGCCCTGGCCGACTCGCTGCCGGACGGGCCGTTGCGGGCGCGGTTGCGGGCGGTGACCGGGGTCCGGGCGCTGCTGCCGGCGGCCCGGGGCGAGAGCGCGGTGCACAGCCTGCGCGTGCTGAACGGCGACGACAAGACGGTCGCCTGGGTCACCACGGACAAGCTGTCGGTGAGCTACCCGGCTTCCTCGGATCTGCCGTCCCGGCTGAAGGTGACCGCGGTCCGCGGCTACCAGGCCCAGGCCGACCGGGTGGCGCAGGTCCTGGCGGGCGCCCCGGGTGTCGAGGCGAAAGGCCTTTCCCCCCTGGACGCCGCGCTGGCCGCGGCGGGCCTGCGGCCCGGTGACTACACGAGCCAGATCGACGTGCATCTGGCCCCGGGCATGGCGGCTCGCGCCGCGGTCACGGCGGTCCTGCTGTATCTGCTCGGCATGCTCGAGGCCAACGTGGCTGGGACCATCCGCGCCGTGGACACCGAGTTCCTGCACGACCTGCGGGTCTCGGTCCGCCGGACCCGGTCCGTGCTGAAGCTGGTCGGCGATGTCCTGCCGGCCGAGCTCGCCCAGAAGTTCCGTCCCGAGTTCAAGTGGCTGGGTGACCTGACCACACCCACCCGGGATCTCGATGTCTACCTGCTGAAGTATCCGGACACCGCGGCCGGGCTGGTGGCGGCCACGCCAGAGGAACTGCGGCCCTTCCACGCCCATCTGATCCGCAGCCGCGCGGCGGAACGACGCCGGCTCGTGCGGGGCCTCCGCTCGCAGCGCTTCGCTCGCCTGATCCGCGAGTGGCGGGCCGCGCTGGAGGGCCTGCCCGCCGCACCGCGGGATCCGGCCGCCGCGGACCTGGCCGCGATGCGTATCCGCCGCATGCACCGCCGGGTGCTGCGGCAAGGCAGCGCCATCACTGCGAGCTCCCCCCCGGAGGCCCTGCACGACCTTCGGAAGCGGTGCAAGGAGCTACGCTACCTGCTGGAGTCCTTCGCGTCCTTGCACGATCCGGCCACGCACCAGCGGGCGGTCAAGGAACTGAAAGGCCTGCAGGACTGCCTCGGGGAGTTCCAGGATTGCGAGGTACAGCAGCATGAGATCAGGATGTTCGCCGCCCAGATGATGAACGACCGCGATGTGCCCGCCACGGCCCTGCTCGCGATGGGGGAACTCGCCGGCCGGGTCGGCCTGCAGGAGCGAGCGGCCCGCGGGAAATTCGCGGGGCGGTTCAGTGAGTTCGCCAGCCTGGGAGCCCAGCAGCGGTTCCGCGCCCTCACCACGGGCGTCCACTCATGAAAATCTTCGCTACGTACAACATCAAGGGCGGCGTGGGCAAGACGTCCTCCGCGGTGAACCTGAGTTATCTGGCCGCGCGTGACGGCCTGCGGGTCCTGCTCTGGGATCTCGACCCGCAGGCCGCGGCCAGCTACGTGTTCCGCATCCGGCCCCGGGTGAAGGGCGGCGGCAAAGCCCTCATCAAGGGCAGCCGGGAGATGGACGACGCGATCAAGGGCACCGACTACGAGGGCCTGGATCTGCTTCCGGCCGACTTCACCTACCGGAACCTCGACCTGATGCTGGATGCCACCAAGAATCCCACCCGCAGGCTCGCCCGCCTGCTCGAGCCGCTCGCCGCCGAGTATGACGTGATTTTCCTGGACTGCCCGCCGAGCATCTCGCTGCTCTCCGAGAGCGTGCTGCACGCCGCCGACACCCTGCTGGTGCCGCTCATTCCGACCACGCTGTCGGTGCGCACCCTCGACCAGCTCACGGAGTTCGTTGCTGGCTTCGATGGGCACCGGCCGGATGTCCTGGCCTTTTTCTCGATGCTCGACCGCCGCAAGCGCCTGCATCTGGAAATCGCGGAGCGGCTGCCGGCCGAGCGCTCCGATGTGGCCAAAACGGTGATCCCGGCACTGTCGCTGATCGAGCGGATGGCGGTGGAACGCGCCCCGGTGACCGCGTTCGCGCCGCGCAGCCGGGCCGCGCAGTGCTATGCCGAGCTGTGGGAGGAAGTGCGGACGCGCTTTCTCTGACCACGGCACCGTCAGCCCAGCGCGCGGGCGAAGTCGATCATGGCCCTGCTGACCTCGCCGGGCCGCTCCTGCTGGGTCCAGTGACCACAGCCGGGCAGCAGGATGGCTTCGCGCAGCCGCGGGACCGTCTGGCGCAGCCGGGCGACCAGCTCATCCGGTCCCTGCTGGCCGAGCACGAAATCGTGGTCCCCCGCGACGTACAGGGCCGGCACGGTCACCGGAGCGTGGTGCCAGGGGGCGGTGAGTTCCCAGTTCCGGTCCAGGTTGCGGTACCAGTTCAGCGGGCCGGTAAATCCCGCGGCGGCGAACTCGGCCGCGAACACGCCGATATCGCCCTCGGTCAGCCAGCCGGGCAGTTCGGCGGGGTCAGGGCATAGGTCCAGGAAGCCGCGGCCGGGCTGGACGATGGGGACCAGCGGAGGTGCCGTGCCGGACGCGCCGTAGAGCACCTTGCGGAAGGTCGCGGGGACGTCCCGGGCCAGTTCCTCGTCGGCTCTCCCTGGCTCCTGGAAGTAGAGCATGTAGAAGCCCTGGCCCAGCGCGGCGCGCAGCACCGTCAGCGGCGGGGTGCTCCCGCGCGGCCGGTACGGCACGCTCAGCCCGATCACGCCGCGCACCCGGTCGGGGCGCAGCAGGGCCGCGTGCCAGGCCACCGGGGCCCCCCAGTCGTGACCCGCGACCACGGCCGACTCCTCGCCCAGCGCGTCCATCAGGGCGATCACGTCCCCGGTCAGGTGCAGGATGCTGTAGGCGCCGGCCGACTCAGGGCGATCGGTCCGGCCGTACCCTCGCTGGTCGGGAGCCACCGCGTGAAATCCCGCCGCAGCCAGCGAGACCAGCTGATGACGCCACGAGTACCAGCACTCCGGGAAGCCGTGCAGCAGCAGCACCAGCGGGCCGGTGCCCGCCTCCGCGACGTGCATCCGCAGCCCGCGCGCGTCAAGCTGGCGATGCCGGATCCCGGCCAGGTCATCCGGCACGAGATGACTCCTCCCATGTGCGCACGGTGACCGCAGTCATCCCGGCACGGACAGTACATGCCACTTTGTCACTCATTGCTGACCTGTGAGGCTTCGCCACGGAGCATGCTAGTGGTCACAGATGCGTCGGGGCTGAGGGGTGGCATGTGAGCCGAAGGCTAGTCCGGCTGGAGATGCCAGTCTTCCCGGACCGAAGAATGTTCCGGATGCATGACTCGACGGTCGATCCGGATGCGCCGGGCGGGCCGCTGGCCCCGGTGGGGACGCTGGTCAGCGTGAATCGCGAGCAGGTGTGGGTGGGCAGCCTCCAGGAGGTCATCAGCGTCCGGGTCACCATCGAGGAGTGGGACACCGCGCCGCCCGCGTTCGGTGACGAGTGGGAAGACGAGGCCAAGGGCACGGTCTACCTCCGCGGCCAGCTCAGCGTCGATATGGGGTCCGCGGGCCGTGCGGTGGAAAACCTGCGGCTCGCCGGGGGGGTGGGCGACTACGTGGTCCGCGTCTACGCGCGGAACCGCCGGGAGGTCATGCGCCTCTACGACGAGATGTTCGAGCGTGGCGTCGACCCGCTGAGCGATGAATTCCAGCAGGCGCGGAAGAACCTGGAGGGACTCGAGCAGTACCTGCTGCAACTGTGGCGCGAGTACTGAGGGGCGCTACTGTGCCCGGCTGGGCGGCGAGACCGGGCGGGCCGCTCCGGTCGATGGCGCGGCCGACTGGCCAGCGTTGCTGGCCGCCGATGCCGGCGCTGAGGGGCTGACCGACGGATGGTGCGGCACGGTCATCGTCGGATGGCCGGGGGAGGCCGAGGACCGTCCGGCCGCGTGCCTGTCCGCCCCGGTGCGGAACGGGACCAGGGCGTACACCACCAGGGCCAGGGCCGCGACCACGATCAGGGTGATGCAGGACACCGCGACCCTCGCCCGCCGGGTCCGCAGCGTGAACGCCGTGCGCTTGAAACCGAACGAGGACAGGCGGGCGGCGAGCCGCGGATCAGCGTTGCCGAGCCCACGCTCAATCTCGTCCAGGATGCGCTGCTCATCCATGGATAGCGCCATGGCGTCACCTCCACCCAGGCCGGTGGCAACTTTTCTCTTACTATCCCCCGCCGCAAGATCGTTAGCCTCCGTTCGCCTGTGCCTGCCGGGTTTCTGTGGTTCTGGGATCAGCCGGCGGGCCGGATCCGGTGCCGGGCAATCGAACAGGTGTTTGCTTTCCCGAACAGTAAATCTATACTCGCCCCATGCGATGGGATGCCATGCGGATCCAGGCCGACGGGGCGGCCCCGCCGCCGTCAGCCGGGCGTCAGGGCGCGGCCAGTGCGCCCGCGCTGTTCGAGCGCAGCGCGGTGGCCAGATCATTCGATACCCCGGGATTCCGCGGCATGACCTTCTTCGAGGTGCACGCGAAGTCGATCATCAACCGGGTGCCCGAGGCGTCCCGGGTGCCGTTCCGCTGGACCATCAACCCCTACCGGGGCTGTTCCCATGCCTGCCGCTATTGCTACGCCCGTAATACGCACACCTACCTGGACCTCGATGCCGGGCATGACTTTGACTCGAAGATCGTGGTGAAGGTCAACGCCCCGCAGCTGGTCCGCAAGGAACTGGGCGCCCGCAAATGGCAGGGCGAGCACATCGCCATGGGCACGAACGTGGACTGCTACCAGCGGGCCGAGGGGCGCTACCGCCTGATGCCGGGGATCCTCCAGGCGCTCCTCGACGCGCGGAACCCGTTCTCCATCCTCACCAAAGGGACCATGATCCTGCGCGATCTCGACCTGCTGGAGCAGGCGGCCGAGGTCACCGACGTCGGGCTCAGCGTGTCGGTCGGCTGCGCCGACGAGGAACTGTGGCGGACCCTGGAATCGGGCACGCCCAGCCCGCAGCGCAGGCTGGGCGTCTGCGCCGCGCTCACTGAGCGGGGGCTGCCCTGTGGCGTGCTGATGGGCCCGGTCGTGCCGTTCCTGTCCGACTCCCCGGCGCAGCTCGACGCCACCGTGCGGCAGGCGGTGCAGGCCGGGGCCAGCCAGCTGAGCCCGATCGTGCTGCACCTGCGGCCCGGAGCGCGGGAGTGGTTCCTGGCCTGGCTGGCCGAGCACCATCCTGCACTGGTCCCCCGCTACCGCGAGCTCTACGGCCGGGGCGCTTACGCGCCCAAGGCGTACCAGCAGCAGATCGGCGAGCAGGTCCGCGCCCTGGCCGAGCGGCACGGCCTGGGCCGGCGCGGGCCGGGCCGGCGGGCCTGGCGGTCACCGCCCGTTCCTCCCGGGGCGGCGGACGGCGCGGCGCGCAGCCGCCCCGGCGGGGACAGCCCGGGCCACGAGGGGCCGGTTCAGCTCTCGCTACTGTGACCAGTCGCCGAGGAGCCAGCCGTTGCCGCCCGCGAGGCGCACCGCCTCGGCGCGGGTCCGCGCGCCGGTCTTGCCGATCGCCGCCGAGAGGTGGTTGCGGACGGTTCCCTCCGAGAGGTGCAGCTCGGCGGCGATGTCGGCGACCGTGCCCCCGTCCCGGGCCGCGCACAGCACGTCAGTCTCACGGGGGGTGAGCGGATTCTCGCCGGCCGCCAGGGTCTCCGCGGCCAGGGTGGGATCGACTACCCGCAGCCCGCTGGCGACCCGCCGGACCGCGTCCGCGAGCTGCCGGGCCGGCGTGTCCTTGACCACGAAGCCGCTCGCCCCGGCCGCCATCGCGCGGCGCAGGTAGCCAGGCCGGCCGAACGTCGTCACCACCAGCACCCGGCATGACGGCAGCGCCGCCCGGAGCGCGGCCGTGGCGGAGATCCCGTCCAGGCCGGGCATCTCGACATCGAGCAGGGCCACCTGCGGCCGGGTCCGCCGGGCCTCGGCGACCACCTCGTCGCCCCGGCCCACTTCGGCCACCACCTCGAGATCCGGCTCCAGCGCCAGCAGCGCCGCCAGAGCGCCCCGGACCAGCGCCTGATCGTCGGCGAGCAGCAGCCGGATCGGAGTGCTCACCGTCATGGCACGCGCACCCGCAACGCGAAGCCGCCGGCCGCCGAGCGGCCCACGCTGACCGATCCCCCGGCGGCCGCCGCCCGCTCCTGCAACCCGGCCAGACCGTGACCTCCGCCCGGCCCGCGCGGCACGCCGGGTCCCCCCCGCGCACCAGCGCCGTCAGCACCCGCTGGATTTCCGGGCCCGTCGCTGTCACATTCGCCCCGCCCCGGCCCGGCGGGCGGCCCGCCCGGCGGGCCCGCTGGACCGCGGCCGTCATCGGAGATCTCGATCTCGGGACCGGCGACCCTGACCGAGCAGCGCGTGGCACCGCTGTGGCGGACGACATTGGTCACGCCCTCCCGGACCGCCCAGCCGAATATCTCCTGCTGCCCGGCTGGCACCTGGGCCGGCCAGGCGGGCAGGTCGGCCCAGATGCCAGCGGCGGCCAGCGCGGTCCGTGCGCTGGCCAGCTCGCTGGCCAGGGTGACCTCCCGGTATCCGCCCGCCGCCGCCCGGACGTCGGCGAGGGCCTCCCGCGCGATGCGCTCGATATCCGCGATCTCCGCCTCGGCCCGCCCCGCCGACGTCCCGGCCAGCCGTCCAGCCAGCTCGGCCTTGACCGCCACCACGGTCAGCGAGTGGCCCAGGATGTCGTGCAGGTCGCCGGCGATCCGCGCCCGCTCGGTCTGCACCGCCAGCTGGGCCAGCTCGTCCTGCGCCTGGACCAGCCGCTCGTTGCGCTCCATCGCCAGCCGGATGCCGAACACCGCG
>JAWWPY010000359.1:0-7529 GCA_033854735.1 Streptosporangiaceae bacterium
GCGAACTTCGACACCGAGTCCTACCACCAGTACGCCGAGGGCTACTTCCTGCGCCGCGACGCCATGCAGTGGTTCTGGGACCAGTACACGACCGACCCGGCCCAGCGCGCGGAGATCACCGCCTCACTGCTACGCGCATCACTCAACGAGCTGGCCGGCCTGCCGCCCGCGCTCGTGATCACCGGCGAAGCCGACGTGCTGCGCGACGAGGGCGAGGCATATGCGGCCAAGCTGCGCGCCGCCGGTGTCTCCGTCACCGCGGCGCGCTACCAGGGCATCATCCACGACTTCGTCATGCTCAACGCCCTGCGCGGCACACATGCCGCCAGCGCCGCCATCGCCCAGGCGATCACCACCCTGACCGGCGCCCTGCACCCGACCGCTGACAACCACGCCCGGAAACCGGCGGCAACCACAGCGTCAACACCGGCGCGAACCGAGAGAAAAGAGCCAAGAGCCATGTATTCAACCAGCAAGAAAGCCGTCACCAAGACCGTGGAGGTCGAGGGGACCCCGTTCGCCTACCGTGAGGTGGGCCCCACCTCAGGTATCCCGGTGGTGTTCCTGCACCACTTCACCGCCGGACTCGACGATTGGGACCCCGCCGTGGTCGACGGCATTGCCGCCGAGCGGCGCGTCATCCTGGTCGACCTCCGGGGCGTCGGCGGCTCCGGCGGCACCACCCCCGACAGCGTCGAGGCCATGGCCGGCGATGCGATCGCGTTTCTGCAGGCGCTCGGGCTGAGCACGGTCGACCTGCTGGGCTACTCCCTGGGCGGCATGGTCGCCCAGCTGATCGTCCAGCAGCGGCCCGACCTGGTCCGCCGCGTCATCCTGGCCGGCACCGCCCCCGCCGGTGACCCGGGGCCCGCCGCCACGGGTGCCATACTCCAGGCTGCCCTGGAGAAGGCGGGCGCCCAGGGCAAGCACCCCAAGCACTTCCTGTTCTTCTCGCCGACCGCGACCAGCCAGGCTGCCGCGGACGCCTTCCTCGCCCGTCTGGACGAACGCACCGAGGACCGCGACGCACCGGTATCCAACGAGACTATCGGCGCCCAGATCACCGCCCTCGCCAAGTGGGAGCAGGGCGCCTCACCCGTAGGCCTGACGAACGTGGACAAGCCCGTCCTGGTCGTCAACGGCGACGACGACACGATGCTGCCGACGATCAGCTCGTTCCACCTCGCCCGGATGCTGCCCGACGCCCAGCTCAGCATCTACCCCGACTCCGGCCACGGCGGCATCTTCCAGCACCACGACCTGTTCGTGGCACAGGCGCTGGGATTCCTCCGCGACTGACACGGAACACCTCCGCCCCCCCGTCGCGGAGCAACCCGCCCTCCAACAACGAATTGAGGGGAGAACACGTCATGCGAGCAGTTGTGTATAGGTCAGTCGGGGTCCCTGAGGTCATCGAGGTAGCCGAGGTCGACCTGCCGGAGCCGGGAATGTTCGAGATCCGGATCAAAGTCGACGCCGCGGCCCTCAACCCGGCCGATGTGGCCGCCTGGAGTGGCCTGTTCGCGGCTCCGCCGGACGGGAGTCACTTCGGGCTGGGCTGGGACGTAGCCGGCACGGTCGAGGCCGTCGGCCCGGGTGCGGCGTGGGAGCTCGGGACACCGGTGATCGCGTTGATATGAGAGTCGGCTTCCATTTTTGTCATACGGCCAAGCATGAGGACGAGGACAGGAGCGTTAGTGATGTCTGGAGAACTGGAAGGAAAGACCGCGCTGGTCACTGGCGGGGGAACCGGCATCGGCCGCGCCGCCGCGCTGACACTGGCCTCGCTCGGAGCTGCCGTCACCGTTGCCGGGCGAACCGAGACGACGCTGAAGGAGACGGTCGGCCTGATCGAGGAGCTGGGCGGCGCCGGGCGTTACGTGATCGCGGATGTGCACGACGAGGAGGCGGTCAGGGAGGCGGTCACGTTCGCGGCGCAAGGCGGCCGGCTTGACTGCGCCGTCAACAGCGCGGGCGTGGACGGCGGAAACGACTCCCATCCGCTGATCGAGTATCCCGTCGCGACCGTCGACCTGATGCTGGCGACGAATGTGCGGGGCATGTTCCTGTCCATGAAGTACGAGCTTGAGCTCATGGCTGCCGCCGGCCAAGGCTCGATCGTCAATATCTCCTCGGGCGCTGGGCTCACGGGCGTACCCGGCTACGCCGGCTACGTCGCCTCCAAGCATGCCGAAATCGGGCTGAGCAAAAGCGCCGCCCTCGACTACGCAGGCCGCAACGTACGGGTCAACGCGGTGTGCCCCGGCCTGGTGAACACACCCCTGATCGCCGACATGATCACCGAGAACCCCGCGCTGCACGAAGAGCTGGTGGCCTCGCATCCGCTTGGCCGCATCGCCGAGCCGCAGGAGGTCGCCGACGCGGTCGTGTGGCTGTGCTCGGACAAGTCCAGTTACGTCACCGGTATCGCGCTGCCCGTCGACGGCGGCTACACCGCCCGCTGAACCACCCGCGAGACCATCGAGGAGACATCATGAGCACAGACGTCAATACCCTTAACTCCATCACGATCGGCGGCGGCCTCACCGTGGGGAACGTCGGCTACGGCGCGATGCAGCTCACCGGTCCGAAGGTCTGGGGCGAGTACCCCGACCACGATCACGGTGTCGCGCTACTGCGGCGGGTCGTGGATGAGGGCGTGACGTTTATCGACACCGCCGACGTCTACGGTCCCCACTCCAATGAGGAACTCATCCGGGAGGCACTGCATCCCTACCCGGACGATCTCGTGATAGCCACCAAGGGCGGCTTCGTGCGCGGCGGCCCCGAGTACAGCGACATGAGCGCCGTCGGCAACAAGAACTACCTGCGCCAGGCCGCCTACATGAGCATGCGCCGGCTGGGACTGGACCACATCGACCTCTACTACCTGCACACGCCGACGATGACCGACGCTCCGTTCGAGGAAATCATCGAGACCCTCGCCGGCATGCGGCGCGGTGGCCTGATCCGGCACATCGGCCTGTCGAACGTCAGCGCCGACCAGCTCCGCACGGCGCTGACTATTACGGACATCGCAGCCGTGACCGTCCACTACAACGTCGCGGTCCGGCTCGGCGGAGCGGTGCGCGCACTGGCGGCCGAGCGCACAATCGTGTTCTCGCCCTGGCATCCCGGTGCGGTACCCGGCGGTGCGGACGGTGCGCCGTTCCAGATGGTCATCGACCCGATCGCCGCGAAGTACGACGCGACCCCGCAACAGGTCGCACTCGCCTGGCAGCTCCGTCGCACACCCAACGCGCTGCCGATTCCCGGCACGACCAGCGTGCGGCACCTCCGGGAAAACCTCGCTGCGGCGCACATCCGGCTGACTGGAGAAGAGGTCGACGCGATCACTGCGCTGGCCCCCGAGGGAGGCTGATCCGAAACGACGGACTCCGGCTGGCCGCCGCTCCCTACAGTTGGAAGCCATCTCCCACATTTGCGACGCGGCCCATCAGCTCGCAGCGACGATTCACGACAGCCGGAGAGACCAAGCCGGATGACAATACGAGTAAGCGACCTCCTAGCCGCGCAGCGTCCGCACCGGGTCGACGCGGCCCGGAACTTCGACGCGATACTCGCCGCGGCCCGTTCCCTCTCCGCCGAACAGGGAACCGATGTGCTCCTTGCGGATGTCGCCAGACGGGCCGGGGTCGGCGCGGCAACGCTCTACCGACACTTCCCGACCCGCACGATCTCGCCGAGGCGGGTTACGTCACCGAGGTCGATTCCCTCTGCCGATACGGCGAAGAGCTCGTCGCGACGCACGAGCCGTGGGAAGCCCTGACAGAGTGGATCCGGCGCAGGCAAGTCAACCACCCTGCGCCTGATCACCGGCCTGGCCCGGCCTGACACCGGCCGGGCTACCGTGGCCGGGGGCGCCTTCGCCCAGCTGCCCAACCCGGCGCGGGTCGCCGGCATCATGCTGGATGCCTCCGCAATACACGCCGGGCGCACCGGGCGCGCAACCCTGCGCATCGCTGCCACCATGACCAGGATGCCGGCCAGCCGCGCCGATGAGGTACTGGCCGCCGTCAGCCTGAACGGCGCGGCCAACCGCCGGGTCGGCACCTACTCGCTGGGGATGCGCCAGCGGCTCGGGCTGGCGCAAGCGCTCATCGGCAATCCCAGCGTGCTGATTCTCGACGAGCCCGCCACCGGCCTCGACCCGCAGGGCATCGTCTGGATCCGGAGCCTGCTACGGGACTTCGCAGACTGTGGCGGCACCGTGCTGCTCTCCAGCCACCTGCTGGCCGAGGTGCAGGCCATCGCCGACCACCTGGTGGTCATCAGCGCCGGGAAGATCGTCGCCCATGGCGCTCTGGCCGACCTGCTGGCGGCCAGCGGGCTGATCGTGCGGGCCGCCGACCCGGCGGCCCTGGCTCAGGTGCTGACCCGCAGCTCCGTCCCGTTCACCCCTGCTGCCGGCGGCACGCTGCGCGTCGACAACGCGACCGGCCCCCAGCGCCGGGCAGATCGCCGCGATCGCCATGGCCGCCGGGCTGCCGCTGACCGAGCTCCGCCCAGTCGGCGACACCGGCCTGGAAGAACTGTTCCTGTCCCTGACCGGCCCCGGCAACGGCGCCGGAGGGCCTAACCCGGAGGAGACCCGATGACTACGCCCACGACTGTCGTCCAGCCTGCACCAGCCGCGCAGTTCCACCCGATCTCGTTCAGCAGGCTGCTGCGGGCCGAGTGGCGCAAGACGACAGGCACCCGCGCCGCCAGGTGGCTGCTGGCCGCCGTCGCGATTATCACCATCGGCGGGCTGGAAATCCCGCTGCTGTTCCCCCATGACGTCACCCAGTCTCGCGTGTCCTACCTGACCTGGGCCGGTCTCGGCCTGAGCCGGCTGCTGCCGATCGTGCTGATGCTCGCGATGACCGCTGAATGGAGCCAGCGCACCGCGATGACCACCTTCACCCAGCAACCCCGGCGGGCACGAGTACTGACCGCCAAGATCGTTACCGGGCTGGGCGTCAGCCTGGCCGGCGCGGGCTACGCGTTCGGCGCCACCGAGCTGGTCGTCACCGCTGCGCGCGCCGCAGGCCATCACATAGGAACCGGCTGGAACTGGCCCCAGCTCGCCGGCTTCGCCGTGTTCATCCTGCTCACCAGCACCATAGGAATCGCGTTTGACGCCCTCCTGCACAACACCGCGGCCGCCATCATCACCTATTTCGCCCTCGCCGCCGCCTTCAGCCTGCTGATGATCCCAGCCCCGCAAGCCGTTGGGAACTGGATCAACACCGGCCAGACCTACGGCTGGGTGCTCGACGGCCAGTGGGCAGGCCACGGCGCCCAGATCGCGACATCGACGCTGCTGACGATCGTCCTGCCGCTGACGGCCGGAGTCGTCCGCACGCTGCGCCGAGAGGTGCGCTAACCGGGCACGCCGCCCCCGGCGAGGTGCCTGCCGGGCAGGTTCCTGCCGCGGCGGCTGCCGGATCGTGGAGACTATGGCGGGGCCACAGCCCGTGAAAGTCTCCACGATGAGTCGGGACCCGCGGCGCTGATGCACTTCATCGGGGAGCTGACCGCCGAGGGCGCTGACGCGCTCGAGGAGACCTACCGGCGGCCTCGCCCATAACGCGCCGGCCCCGCCGGACCACCGGATGCTAAGTGGGTGACGCCGGAAGTTCCTCTGGGGTGAGCCAGGGTCACGGGCCTGGTTCGTGACCGAGCCCGGTGAGGTGGACGGTGCAGGCGGTGTCGAGGGCTTCTTGCGGGTTGCCGGCTGGGAGCCCGGTGCGCAGGACGGCATCCTGGTAGCGGTTGGTGGCGGCGGAGTAGATGGCGAAGCCGAAGGAATGAGCCGAGCCGCCGTAGCGCAGGCGGCATAGCGGGATGTGCTGGCCGTCGCGGAGTACGCCGGTGATGTAGCCGAATGCGCCGCGGTAGGTGACCTGGACCCGGGTGAGCTGTGGCCAGTGCCGTTCGGCGTGGTCCAGCAGCCGCAGGGTGATCGAGTTGCGGGTGGATTCCGGGATGGCGGCCATGGGCTCTTATTGTGCCGCGCGGGGCCGTGCTGCCGTTATGATCACCGGCCCGGGGAGCGGGTCACATCCAGGTGATGATCCCGGAGGCGCCATGCCGCGGTACCGCGCGGTGCCGGTCATGCTGAGTGCTGGTGAGCGCAAGGTCTTAAAGAAACGTGCCCGCGGGGCCAGGACCGCCTACCGGGACTGGCTGCGGGCGCAGATCGTGCTGGCTGCTGCCCGTGGCCGGGCCAGTGCCCGGATCGCGGCGGACCTGCACGTCAGCGTGGACACGGTCCGTAAGTGGCGGGGCCGGTTCGCCGGCCGCGGCCTGGATGGCCTGGCGGACCTGCCCCGGTCCGGGCGGCCACGGCGGATCAGCGCGCTGGAACGGGCCGCGGTGGTCGCGCTGGCCTGCCAGCTGCCCGCCGCCACCGGGGTGCCGCTGGCCCGCTGGAGCGGCCCTGAGCTGGCCGCCGAGATGACAAAGGCGGGGCTGGCCAGCCCGATCTCGCCATCCTCGGTCCTGCGGATCCTGGCTGAGCACCCCATCAAGCCCTGGCAGTACCAATCGTGGATCTGCCCACGCGCCCCGGACTTCGCCGCCAAGGCCACCGTCATCCTCGACCTCTACCAGGGGTACTACCAGGGCAAGCGGCTACAGCCGGGCGACCGGATCATCTCGGTGGACGCCAAGCCCTCCATCCAGGCCCGCAGCCGATGCTGCCCAGCCAGCCCGCCAGCACGCGGCCGGCCGATGCGCGCCGGGCACGAATACCAGCGCCAGGGTGCCCTCGCCCTGCTGGCCGCCCTGGACGTGCGCACCGGGAAGGTGTTCGCCTCTACCCCGGCCAGTACCGGGATCACCCCATTCATGGACCTGATCGGCCAGGTCATGAGCGCCGGGCCCTACGGGCCAGCGCTCCCCGGGTGTTCGTGATCGTGGACAACGGCTCGGCCACCGCGGCAGGGCCGCCATCAGGCGGCTGGCCAAAGCCCACCCGAACGCCATCATGATCCACACGCCGGTTCACGCGTCCTGGCTGAACCAGATAGAGATCTTCTTCTCGATCATCCAGAAAAAGGTCATCTCACCCAACGACTTCGCCAGCCTCAGCGACCTGTCCGCCACACTGCTCGCCTTCGTTGACCGCTACAACCAGACCGCCCGCCCATTCAACTGGAACTACACCGCCACAGACCTGGCCAGATTCCTCAGCCGGATCAACGGCCAGCAGCAACCAGCCACCCTGCCAGAGGCCGCATGACCAACCCCCGACGAACTTACGGCGTCACCCATTAAGGCGGTCAGCGTCTGACAGGCGCCGTACGGTTGGCCCTTCACGATCGCGGCCTGGTCATGATGGCTTGTCGGCTGTGTTGTGCTGGCAGGGGCTGGCGGTCGAGGCCGGCCGGGAGGGCCCGGCCCGGGGATGTGGTTGGCGGCGGCGGGCAGGTGGTGGCCCATGCGCAGGGCGGCTGCTCACTGCGGCGGCTGCGCAGGCGGCGGCGAGCACGGCGAACAGGCGGGCGCCCTAGCCGGCGCCG
>JAWWPY010000360.1:0-2521 GCA_033854735.1 Streptosporangiaceae bacterium
AGAGGCCGAACAGGGTGAACACCACGTAGCGGAAGGCGTTCAGCCGCCGCAGACGGCGGCGCTGCATGCCCCGCGGCCGCCCGGCCGGGGCGGCCAGCGGGGTCTCGCCCAGCGACGTTACCGCAGCCATCGGGCCGCCCTCCTCTGCAGCAGCGCGTACCCGGTCATGACGACCGCCACCATGACGATCATGCCGAATGCGAGCAGGTCGGCCGCGTTCACGCTGGCCAGCCCCACCTCGCTGGACAGGGACGTGCTGATCTCTTGCGGCACCGTGTAAGCGATCTGGTTCTCCCAGGCCTCGATGGTCGCGAACGCGGACAGGGCGTTGGCGAACAGCAGCAGCGCCGCGCCGAAGAACGCGGGGGCGAGCAGGGGGCCGCCCACGTACCGCCAGTACTGCCAGGTCGAGGAGCCCAGGCTCTCCGAGGCCTCCCGCCACTGAGCCTTGAGCCCGTCGATAGCGGGCAGGAAGACCAGCACCATGAGCGGGACCTGGAAGTAGATGTAGATCAGGGAGATGCCCCACGGGAAGTTGTAGTACCAGCCGGCGTGGAAGAGCAGCCCGGCCGGGCCGATCAGCGCCTGGAAGGCGAAGGCCAGGGTGACCCCGCCGAACTGGGCCAGCACGCCCGAGCCGGCCAGCGCGAAGCGCCGCACCGCGCCGTCCGGCTTGCCCGACGCCACCGCGTAGGCCACCAGTGCCCCGAACACCGCCCCGGCCACGGCCGAGATCAGGCACAGCTTGAACGACCCGATGAAGTAGCCGCGCACGACCGGGCCGAACAAGGTGGACACGCTGCCGAAGTTCCAGGAACCGCTGGGATTCTTGAAGGCGTCGACGACGAGGATGCCGGTCGGCCAGAGCAGGAAGACGCCCACATAGCCCAGGAAGGGCAGCGTCCCCAGCCAGGCCGGGGCGCGCAGGCGGCGCCCGGCCCGCACGGGCCGGGCGCCAGCCTCGGTCGTCGTCGCAGCGACGGTCACGGTCCTCCCCTGCTAGCCGACGGCCTTGGCCCAGTTAGTCGCCAGGTAGGTGGCGGCCCCCGTCGCCTGGCCCTGGGTCAGGAACAGCGGGGAGCCGGTGACTGCGGGCAGCTTAGATGCCGCCCCCTTGTCGATGCTGCCGTTGCCGGTCATCGCCGTCTGCTCGACCGGCCGGGCGCCGCCCTGCAGCCACAGGTTCTGGCCGCCGTCGCTGGCCTGGGAGTAGAGGAACTCCTCCCACAGCCGGGCCGCCGCCGGGTGCGGCGCGCTCTTGTTGATGGCCTGGGCGTAGTACCCGCCGAGGACGGCGTTCGAGGGAATAAACACCTTCCAGTTGGACACCCCGACGTAGCTGGGCAGGTTCAGGTAGTCCCAGTTGAAAACGACCGGGGTGGACCCGGACTTAATGGTCGCTCCGGTCGCCGACACCGGGGAGAAGTTACCCTTCGACTTGAGCTCGTGGAAGAAGTTCACGCCCTTGGCGATGCTGCCGGCCGTGCCGCCCATAGCCAGGTTCGCCATCATGACGCCGTTCAGCGCGGCGTTCGCGGCGGTGGGATTCCCGTTCAGCGCGACCGCGTTCTTGAACTTCGGGCTCAGCAACTGGCTCAGCGAGGTGATCGTGCCAAACCTGCTGGAGTAGCCGACCGCCATGTAGCCGCCGTAGTCGTTGTACCACAGGCCGCTGGCGTTCTTCTGTGCCGCCGGGATGGCCGACCAAGTGCTCACCTTGTACGGCGTGAACAGACTGGTATTGGCCAGCGCGACGGAGACCCCGACGTCCACGACGTCCGGCGCCGCCGCGGTCCCATTCTTCTGCTTGATCGTGTCGACTTCCTGCTGGCTGGTCCCGTCCGGCAGCGCCGAGTTCACCTTGATGCCATATTTGGCGGTGAAGGTCTTGATGATGGTGCCGTAGTTGGCCCACGTTGGCGGCAACGCGATGACGTTGAGCGTGCCCTCTTTCTTGGCCGCTGCCACGAGCTTGCTCATTCCGCCACCCGACGATGCGGACGTAACGGTGGCCCAATTAGTGCCGCCACTCGACGACGACGGCGAACTGGTGGAACATCCGGCGGCCGCCAAAGCCAGCGCCGCGACACCCACGAGGGTCAAACGGTAGGGAGATCTCACGGGAAATTGCCTCCTGTATTGGCTATCCCACTTATGAGCGGGGTCGCGGCAGCTAAGCGCCCACCACGCAGTAGTGCTCAGGAGGTCAGCGGCCCCCCGCGAACAGCATCCGGCAAAAGACCTTAAACGTTTAGTTTTGCCGTTATGTTGGCGCACGTGCCACAGGAGCGTCAAGGGTCGTTACCGAGTTGACGCGCGGCGCCAACCGGTGTCCACGGACGGCAAAACGTGCAGGCTGGCGGCGGTGGGCGGCTCAGCAGGCGGGGGCGCTGGGAAGCTGCGCCGGACGGGGGGCCGGCGCCTGGAGAGAGGCCCGCTCGATGAGTTCGACGGGCGCCACGTAGTCGTCCGGGGGGACCCGCCCGAGCAGGCGCAGCATCAGCGCCCGGCCCATTTCCCG
>JAWWPY010000361.1:0-3068 GCA_033854735.1 Streptosporangiaceae bacterium
CTCGCTGCCGGTGCCGGTGCCGTAGGAGCCGGGGCGGCGCTGCCGGGCGCGCTCTGCGGCAAGCTCACGTTTCTCTTGTTCGCGGGCGAGCTGCATGGGGTCGGGCATCGCCGTCTCCAGGTCGATCAGCCGTACCGGGTGGCGGTGGCCGCCGTGCAGCGGCATCCAGGCCGGCCCGGCGGGGCAGGTCAGGCGCGGGTCAAGCGCGGCGGTCGCGATCCGCAGCCTGCCCGCATCGGCGGTGGCGGCCAGGGCGCGGCGGGCGGACTGCTCACGGCGGGGGCCGGGGAAGCAGAACAGCAGCGGGTGGCTTACCTGCTCGGCGTGGGATACCTCCCCGGCCAGCTCGGCGTAGCGGTGCAGCTTGCCGGTGAGCTGGGGCAGGTGCTCGCTGCCGGTGTCGTATTCGAGCAGGAACACGATGTCCCGGCCGTGCTCGGCCCAGATGCCCAGCCCGTCCGGGTGCGGCAGCGCGTCCAGCGACCGGGCACCGAGCGCGAAGCCGTAGAAGTATTCCGCCGTGCGGCTCTCCCCGGCCCAGGCCCGCAGCTCCCCGCCGCCCTGGCGGGCGTGGCGGGCCAGGGAGACGAAGAACCAGTTCGTCCCGGTGATGTGGCCCAGCCGCTGGGAGCGTTCCAGCGCGAGCTGCCGGTCGGTGCGGACCTGCGGCAGCCATTTGCGCTCGTCGCGGTCCTCGGCGCCGAGCAGCGCGGCGCCGACCGGGCCGAGAATGTAATGCCACGGCGCGGACCCGGTGTCGCGGCGGGGCCGGAACCGGCGCAGCACGCCGAGCCGCGTCAGCACGCCGAGCCGGTGCCGCGCGGTGATGATGCTGTCGAACCCCAGCGCGCAGAGCTGGCCGGTGGTCAGCACGCGGTGGTCTGCGACCGTACGGACCAGGTAGCGGTCCCGCTCGGTCAGATGAGCTGAGGCGGTCAGGACAGCCTGGTCGCCGGCTACGGCCGGCCGCGCCCGCCGCGCGAGAGAAGAATGTGATGCCATCAGTCATCAGTCCCGGTTGCGCGCCAGAGGTTTAATTTGGCTGTGGCCTGCGGCTTCGCCGCCGCCAGGGCCGGCAGGCCCGCCGGCAGGTCTAGACGGCCGGGGTACCTGCCGGGCAACCGTCCGGCACACTTGCCGGGGCAAACTCGCCCGCCGGTCCTGCTGACATCCCGGCAGGCAGGCCGCCGTTGCTTCATGAAGCCTCCGTTCCGGTCCCCGGCCCCGCTGGCCGGAACCCGTCACATACCAAGGCCGGGAAAACCCCGCCGATCGAACACCCGGGCCGGGAAATCCCCTCCAGGCCGGGCCGGTTCGGGTACAAACACCACGCAGACCCCCCGGATCAGACATGGGGTAAGCACAATGCAGCGCTCCGGTCAGCCAGCCCATCGATCCCCAGCCCGTCCGCCAGCCGCGTGCCTGGTGCGTGCCAGCCGGCCCGGAAGCCCGTCCTTCCCCCCCGGCCGCATCGCCAGGTGGCCTCACTGCGAGGCCCCGGCGGGCGCCGATACCTCCCCCTGTAGAGAGAAATCGGGTTTTCGGGCCGTTTTTGACGCTGCCGGCCGCAGAAACTTCCTGAGAACGCGGATCACCGGCCCCTGCCACCACTGGCCCGGGTCGCGGCTGTCCCGGGCCGCCTGGCGCCCGTGAGACCGGCGGCTGGTGGTCCCTGCCCTGTGACACCATGGCGAGCGCTGCTCCTAACGCCGGGTGGCCCGGTACCCTCGCGCCGGGCGGACTTCCCCTCATAGAAGAAATCCGGTTTCGGGGCCCTTTTTTCATGTCGATCTTGAAAATTCACCGCAGACCGGCCCCCGGGGCAGCAGCAGCCCGCTGCCGGGGCGCTCAGGCTGGTCATTCCTTGCGGTGCCTGCTGCGGAAGATCAGCGCGAGCAGGTCGCGCTGTTCGTCGGTCAGCGGGGGCAGGCTGTCCACGACCTCCCTGACGTAGGCGGCCAGATCGTCCTCGCGCCGGGCGGGACGCTTGCGCGGCCGTGCCGGGGCACCGGCGGGCGGTGGCGCGGCGTAGCGGACGGGGCGGCCCGCGTGGCGGTCACCTCCCGGCAACTGGGTCATCGCGTTCCCCGTTCATCATCAAAGGGCTGATGCATGAATTACGCAGCGCCCTTTACGCATGGTTCAAAGATACCCGCACTTTCCCGCTGGCGGGCGAACGGCATTTGGCGTCCAAAGCAATCGTTTTCGTCACGGAACTGACCGCACTGAACAATAGAAGACCGTCCCGGACAGCACTGTAAATGCCTGAACCTGAATCAGCATCACGGAACATGCCTGAGCCTCACCCAGCCTCACCCAGCCTCACCGCGGGCAGCTTGTCACCGGCCCGCGGCATGAAGCCGCCGCTCACGGCTGTCCTGATTCCCCAGCTCAACCAGGGTTTACTCGCGCGGGCAGGGGTCCCAGCCGGTGCCCGCACCTGCCGGCGGCCACCGTGAACGGACGGCCGTCAAAGGCACGGGACGGTCTTCCGCGTGTGCGCGCCACGCGGCCCCTGCCCGCGCCGTGACGTTCACGCATGCCCATTCCAGGCCCGGATGGGGTGCGGCTGGAATAGCGGAGCAAGATACGGCTAAACCGCCTTTACGTATGGACCGGGCGCGGTCCATACGTAAACTCGAACCGGGGGCAAGCCCCCGGGGAAAGCCCGCTGGTAAAGATCGCGGCGAAGGGAACCCGGGGGCTGCCGGAAAGGGACGCCGCAGCACCGGGGAGTGGTGAGGAATGGCGGACAGGGACAGCCGGCCGGGATGCCAGCGCGCCGCCCAGGGGTCGCGGCGGTCACGGCAGCAGGCCAGGCGCCCGCACCGGGTGCATTTCTCGCTGACCGCGCAGGAGTTCGCGGCGCTGGAGGCAGCCGCCCAGCGGGCGGGGCTGGCCCGGGGCGCGTACGCAGCCCAGGTGGTCGTGGCCGCCGCCGAGGGCACCGGCACCGGCCCGGACGCTCCGCTCCGCGAAGCGCTGCGCGAGCTGATCCGCGCGTCCGGGCTGGTCCGCCGGATCGGCACCAACCTCAACCAGGCCGTGGCGAAGCTGAACGCGACCGG
>JAWWPY010000362.1:0-8106 GCA_033854735.1 Streptosporangiaceae bacterium
GAGATCGTCGATATCGCCCGCGCCTCCCGCCAGTTTCTCGTGCGCGTCGTGCGGTACCTGGCTGTCGACGCGGGGATACGCCAGTTCCTGGATATCGGGACCGGGCTGCCGACTGTCAACAACACCCATCAGGTCGCCCAGCAGGTTGCCCCCGAATCAAGGGTTGTCTATGTTGACAACGATCCGCTTGTGCTGGTCCATGCCCGGGCGCTGCTGACCAGCAGCCCCGAAGGCGCCACCGACTACATCGAAGCCGACGCCCGGGAAGTCGACACGATTCTTCTGGGCGCTGCGGCGACGCTGGACTTCACCCGGCCCGTTGCTATCACCATGCTGGGCGTCCTGCCGTTCATCGGCGACGATAATGAGGCAGAAGCGATCGTGACGCGGTTGCTGGCCGCCGTGCCAACGGGCAGTTATCTGGCCGTCACCCACTCCACCAGCGAAGTCAGCGGTGAGCGGGTGATCGAGGCGGTGCGGCAGTGGAACCAGGTGGCCCCGACCCCCTACCACCTGCGCAGCCCGGAGCAGATCGCCGCTTTCTTCGAGGGCCTGGAACTGATCGAACCCGGTGTGGTGCCATGTCCACGGTGGCGGCCAGAACCGCGCGACATCGGCAACGTAGAGGACATGGACGAGTTCTGTGCTCTCGGCCGCAAGTGAGCCACAATGCTTACAGGCAGCTCATGGCCCAACTGGGCGCTGCAGCGGTGCAAGCTAGGTCAATGTGCGCAGGAACCTCCAGCGAGCGAGATTGTCACGTGTCGGACTGGCCGCTCGTTGCCGATGCCCACGTCGAGTGGCACGCACCCGCGGGTCTCACCGTGGAGGAAGGAAAAGCTCTGGGCGAAGAAGCCCGCCTCGTGCGCACAGGAACGGTATGTCGCGGCCACCACGCCGCCGACCGGCGAGTAAGGGTTGCTGATCACGACCTGCCCTTGCGCGCGCACCGCGATCTCGACTGTTGCTGTCGACCCCATGGCGAGAACGATCGGGATCTTCCACGACCCGTGGTCTGAATAGGCAGCCGGGCTCGCCGTGGATAGCCGCTTGCCGTTGACGAAGTACAGCGGGCCGATGGCCAGGTCCCCCGGCTGGGGATGCTGCGGCGGTGGGGGGTCGGCGAAGGACTCCTGACCGCACGAGAGAAGCAGCGGATGGCCTGGGCTGCCGATCCGCCCGGTGGCTTTCCGGCTGCTGGCCATGGGCTGAGAAGGCGATGCAGTTGGGCGGTGGGTTACGCTGAGCGTCCCACCTCCGGTGCAGCCCGACAGGATCACCCCCGTCAGTGTGGTCAGGGCAGGAATTGTCTTTGCGCTTCGCTGCCGGGCCAGGGCTCTCATGCCAGCGAGGCTCCCACCACGGCTACTGCGATTGTCAGAGCGGCGACGCATGTCGTCCTGGCCAGAGAAGATCTCCCAACCAGCATGTGGGCTAGGGCTATCGTCCCGTCATGGCCAGGCATTACTGGGCCCAGCGAGCATCCGAGCAGCAGCGGCACCAGGAATCCGGCCGCGTACCCGAGACCTGCCCACCACGGAGCGACACCGAACAGCGCCAGTGCGAGCACTGCCCAGCTGATAGAAGTCACCCGGTACGTAGTGAAGACCAGCCCGGCGTCCAGGCCCCATGCCGTGGCCGCCCGCCGGGCGCCGTACCGATGGAGAATGTCCTTGGGTGTCTGCCTCTTTAGCGTTACGGGGCACCAGGTCTTGCGCTTGAGGCTATAGGCATCGAGTAGCAGGGCCGCAGACAATACCCCGCAGCCCGCAGCATCCCGGGCCGCCGAGGGCACGACCCGGGCCACCGTCAGCCCTATCGCGCCCGCGAGGCCGAACACAGCGAACGAGCTTGCTGTAAAAGCCGTCGCAAACCGGCCGAGCAGGCCGTAATGCGTTCTCAGCGGTTGTCCCTGACCCAGGGACATCGTTCCGAGGAACGAGACTCCTCAAGGGCTGAAGAGCTGGGCGAAGCCCGCGACAGCGGCCAGGCATGCAAACAGCGCGTACCCTGTCATCAGACGAGCATCCACGTTGTGACGGGCTGCGAAAGCGGATCACGCAGAGCTCTAAGCCTCCATGTCACGCGCTCAGGTAGACGTGAGCCGAGGGAGTCATCAACAGCCTCCTCCGCCATACACCAGGATGGCCCAGTTCGAGCAATTGGCATAAGGCCCTTGCCAGCAGGTGGTGGACTTACTGCATTCGTAGCATCCGAACTCGCACGACATGTAGCCGCAGGTCCAGAAGCGTTTGCTATAGCCGCGTGGGCACGTGAAATTGTTCGTTCCCTGAGTTCCTCCGCACCACGGACCGGTCGGATGAAGTAGGTCGCAGCAGAACGGGCTGGCCAGTGCGCTAGGCGCGTCAGCCCAAGTGGCCGCGATCCCTCCCACCACCACGGCGCCTATTGTGGTGGCTCGCCTGAGAAACCCGCGCCGGTCCGACCCGGCCGATTTCCCCGATCGCGGGGTTTCGCTAAGAGTCTCGCTGGTCATCCGGTGACTCCCTCCGGTATTTGCGGAACCAGTGTCCTCGTAGCGGGGACCAGGCCGTAGAACTGACGGACGGACGTGACTATCCTGGCTCGCACGAGGCGTCCGTGCTCGATCTCAATCGCCAGCGGAGTAGCGACGCCGCCCAGGTGCTGCTCGGCTTCCTCGGGCGAAGTCACAATCACCCGGCGCGCGGCTGCTGAGCCCTCGTTAAGCCCGGCACTTCCCAGCCATGCAAATGCTTTCTCGGCTGATTCTGCGATGATGACGAGCCATATTCCCTCCGGGATGCCGCCGTTGATGCTGCTCACGATCGACTGGCAGGTTCCGCAGCGGTTGTCCAGGTAGACGGCAACGGCGTGCACGGCCGAATCGAGTTCAGGATGCAGGCCGAGGCGGCTAGGAGCCTTGTCCCGTGCCTGCCCCAAATCAACGGGCATGGGCCTATCGATCAGTCCAGAAACTTCACGAATCTGCTTGATATCCCGGTATGCCTCAGCAAGCGCTCCGAAGAGCAGGAACTCGCCAACCGCGAGCAGCGCTACGATCGTAAACAGCACAGGCGTCGCCACTTCAGCTCCCTCCAACAGCCCATCTGTCTGCGCGGGCCTCGATGCCAAGGCGGATCGCGGGAACCGCGCGGGCCACGGCAAGAGCAAACATTCCGCCAGCGAAGATCCCGGTCCGCTCGCCCCAGCTTGAGCTGGGCAATTGGGTCATAGCCCATCCCACCAACAGCCACAGGGGCAGCGTTCCAACTTGGAACCACCCCAGCTTCCGAGTCGAGGCTCCAAAGCACGCGCAGGCAACTACCCGGCCGGTTACCATGCTCCACACGGCGCTCGACGCGAACGTGATGCCGAGTGCCACGAAGAGCCCGCCTGACAGATACCGGGGCGCCCCTGCGACAACGGTCGCAACCGTGCCCAGTTCGGCACCTGGGACGACCGTCGCGGCGATAGCGGCGAGTCCTGGCGGCAGGCCAAGCCCGGCGGCGGTCGAGGTCAGCGGGGAACGGTTCCTTAACTTTTCAAGCCCCGACCAGGCAAGCACCGCGGTTCCCGCGATGACCACCATGGTGGATGTCAGGGCCAGCACAGGCATCGGCTAGGCCTCGCGGATCGCGATGGCGCGCTCGGTTCCCTGCGACGGCACGTGATCTGCCACCGCGACCATGAGCGGCCTTGCCCCCCGGTTGCCGACGCGGCGCTGAGCAATGAGCCCGGCATCCAAGACCGTCGCAGCAACCATTTCTGGACCATTATCGTGACTGATGCGAGCCCCCAGCTCCAAGTCGGCGGGAGCTGCGCTGGCCGGTACCCAGTGGGCACGAGGGTACGCCGACAGGCCCGTTGTCTCCAGCGACGGGGCCACCGTAACCTGGTCACCAGCAGCGACCTGCCAGCCCTCGGGGAAGCCTTCAATGCGGAACCAGCCAGTTATCTTGCCGCCGACCCGGACAGTTCCATCGCGAACCTCGCTGACGACAGCCGCTCCCACATCTCCAGTGGACGCGCCGCTGGCTGCGCGGGCACGCGAGGCCACGTTTCCGAATATGGTGCCGAATCCGGTGGCTCCGAGGACCAATCCGGCCCTGCGCAGCACAGTTCTGCGAGTTTCTCTACCTGGCATTATTCCCTCGCAAGTCCGCCCTCTGCTGATGCCATTACGGACCAACTATGCTACTAGGGCTATCACGTGTCAATAGGTGGCCATTATCCAGCTGCCGGGTCACGAGGCGGCTTTCCGGTGGGGATCTGGGGTGTACGTGCAGCTGGCTGAGCATCTGCCATTGCGCCGATCCTGCCGCGCTTGCCTCTGTCGGCGCTGCTGATCAGCAGGCTGCCAGCGCTTTCGCAGCGTGCCCTCCCGGGAGTCAGCGCGCCATTTAAGAGTCTGCTGCTCTGACCGTTGAGCTAGCGGTGCTTGGCACCCAGTGACGGTAACGGTATCCGCGTGTGCCGGGCCAACTGCACGAGGCGTCCGGGGGAGGATGCACGTCGGGTGCCCTTCCGGTGGAAAGAATTCGGCCAAGGCGTCGCCTGGCGGGGACCGGTGTGGGATAACAGACCAGTGTTTCCCCAGGTGGTGTGGCCGAACTGCGCCCGCCCCCGTAACCGGCCCGGCCGCTCCGACCCACCGAGCCAGGGATGGTCCGGTACTCACCAGGGATGGTCCGGTACTCGCAAAGGAGTGACATGCTGTTGATCTCCCGAAGGTCGGCGCGCAGCGCCGAGCCCCGTTCTGGCCTTGTATCGCTGCGGGCCAGATCCCACACGACACGGCGCTCGTCCCGCATCATGATCCCGGTCGCGGCCGCGGGTGGCCTGCTCGCGCTGTCGGCGGCCGCACCTGGCGCCCATGCCGCACCTGGCGCCCATGCCGCACTTGGTGTCCATGCCGCACCTGGTGTCCATGCCGCACTTGGTGTCCACCCGGCGACCGGTGCCCACTCGGTGACTGCCGCTGCGCGCTCCGTGGCGCCGGTCCCCGCGCTGAGCGGCCCCCTCCTGACTGGTAAGCAGCTCCCGGCTCCGCTGTCCACGACAGCGTGCCAGGCCACGTTCCATCTCAACTGCTACACGCCGCTGCAGTACCGGACCGCCTACGACCTGAATCCCCTGTACAGCCGGGGGATCACCGGCAGCGGCCGGACGATCGTGATCGTGGATTCGTACGGCTCGCCGACCATCGAGAATGACATCAGGGTCTTCGATGCCCAGTTCGGGTTGCCCAACCCGGCCTTGCAGATCGACAAGTTCGGCACGGTCCCGCCGTTCGACCCGACCAACTCGACCATGGTCGGCTGGGCCGAGGAGACCACGCTCGACGTCGAGTACGCACACTCCATCGCGCCCGGCGCGAAGATCGTCCTGGCCGAGACCCCGGTCGCCGAGACCGAGGGCGTGACTGGTTTCCCAGAGATGATGAACGCCGAAAAGTCGCTCATCGACCAAGGCGTCGGTGACGTCATCTCGCAGAGCTTCGGCGCGACCGAGAACACTTTCCCCGGCTTCAGCCAGGCCAACTACTCCAGCCTGCTGAACCTGCGCTACGCCTTCAAGGACGCACTGACCAACGGGGTCACGGTGCTGGGCGCGTCGGGCGACGCCGGCACGACCGACGCTGAGTCCGACGCCGTGACCCTCTACCCGTACCGGGTGAACTCCTGGCCATCGTCTGACCCGCTGGTCACCTCGGTCGGCGGTGCCCAGCTCGCCCTGGGCAACAACGGCAGCCGGCTGTCACCGGACGTCGTCTGGAACGACGGCTACGGCGCTGGCGGCGGCGGCGTGTCCGCGGTCTTCTCCAGGCCCATCTTCCAGATCGGCGTCAGGAACGTCGTTGCTGGCCACCGCGGTACCCCGGACATCTCGATGAGCGCCGCGGTCAACGGTGGCGCCTGGGTGTACTGGTCCTTCGCCGGCGCGGGCGCCCCCGGCTGGGAGATCATCGGCGGGACCAGCGAGGCCTCACCGATCTTCTCCGGCATCGTGGCCCTGGCCGATCAGATGGCTGGTCACCGGCTGGGCCTCATCGGCCCGGCGCTGTATGCGCTGGGCGCGCTCAGCCAGCACGGCGACCACAACACCGGGCTCGTCGACATCACCTCCGGCAACAACAGCTTTGGCGGGGTGACCGGATACAGCGCCACTCCTGGCTATGACCTGGCCAGCGGGTGGGGCACGATCGACGCGGCCAAGTTCGTCCCGGCCCTCGCCCGCCTCCCCTAGCGTGCGCGGGAACTGCCGACACGGGTCAGCCGCCGAGGAACCGCCCGGCGAACTGGGCCACCAGTGACTGACGGCCAGTCCTCGTTTCCTGCCGGTCGGCCCAGTCCATGGCGCGCAGCCCGGCGTTCATCCCGAGCCAGCGCAGCGGCTCAGCCTCCCAATCGGGCGAGCGGTGGCCCACCCAGGGCAGGTGGGTGAGGTCGGTGTCATGGCCCAGGACGAGGTCGGCGAGGGTCCGCCCGGCCAGGTTGGTGGTGGCCACCCCGTCGCCCACGTACCCGCCCGCCCAGCCGAGCCCGGTGGCCCGGTCCAGCCCGGCGGATGCGCACCAGTCACGGGGGACGCCCAGCGGGCCGCCCCAGGCCCGTGCTACCGCGACATCGCCAAGCACCGGGAAGAGTTCCTCCAGGGAGCGCCGGAGCGCGGCGAACACAGCGGGGGACCGGTCGTACTCGGGCCGGATCAGCGAACCCAGGTGGTAGGGGGCGCCGCGGCCGCCGAACGCGAACCGCCCGTCGGCGGTGCGCTGGCCGTAAATGATCAGATGCCGGTGATCACCGAACGTCGGCCGCCCGGCCAGGCCGATCTGCTCCCAGGTCGCCTCCGGCAGCGGCTCGGTGGCGATCATCAGCGAGTACACCGGGGCGATCGCCCGGCGGTAACCCGGCAGCAGCGGCGTGTAGCCTTCGGTGGCCCGGATCACGTACTCGGCGCGGACCGTTCCGGCCGGGGTGCGGAGCCGCCCTGGTGCGATCTCGGTGACGCCGGTGCGCTCGAACACGGCGACCCCGTGCCGCCGGACGGCCTCGGCCAGGCCGCGGGCCAGCCGGGCCGGATGGATCGCGGCGCAGTGCGGGGTGAAGGTGCCGCCGAGGACGTGCGTGGCGGCCAGGCGCTCGCTGGCCTCCGCGGCCGACAGCAGCCGCAGGTCCTCTTCGCCGAAGCCGAACTTCCGGGCCTCGGCCACCTCACTGGCGGCCCGCTCCAGTTGCGCTGCGGACCGTGCGAGCTGGATCGTCCCGCCTTTGGCCCAGTGGCAGTCGATCCCCTCAGTCGCCGCGACCCGGCCGACCTCGTCCACCGTGTCCTGCATGGCCCGGTACATGGCCACCGCCGGCCCGCGCCCGGCCATCCGCTCCAGCTTGGCCAGGGACGCGGGAAACAACGCCGAACACCAGCCGCCGTTGCGCCCCGACGCGCCGAACCCGGCGATCTCCTGCTCTAGGACGGCGATGCGCAGGCCCGGCTGCGCGGTCGCCAGGTAGTAGGCGGTCCACAGGCCGGTGAACCCGGCGCCGACGATGGCTACGTCCACGTCGAGGTCGCCGGTGAGTGGATCGGAAGGGGTCAGCTCGCCCGGGACCGAGCTGAGCCAGTAGGACAGTGACCGGTATGTCTGCTGCGACGGCATGCCGCCCATGGTGGCATGCCGGTGATCAGGCATCCTTATGCCATGGCTGCTGACACCCCCCCGTCCGGACGACTGCCGTCGCCGCGTGATCCGTTGGGTAGCTATCGGGTGTGCCTGGTGTGCCTGGGAAATATCTGCCGTTCACCGATGGCCGAGGTGGTGCTCGCCGATGAGCTGGCGCGGGCCGGGCTGGCCGGTCGGGTGGAGGTGGACAGCGCCGGCACGGGCGACTGGCACATCGGCGGCCCGATGGACGCGGGAGCGGCGGCCGAGCTGGCCAGGCGCGGGTATGACGGCTCCGCGCACCGGGCCAGGCTGTTCGATCCGGCCTGGTTCCCGGGGCGGGATCTGGTGCTCGCCATGGACCGCCGGAACCTGGCCCAGTTGCGCCGGATGGCGCCGGACGCGGAGTCCGGGGGTGCGCGGCTGCTGCTCTTCCGGTCGTTCGACCCCGTGCTAGCTAACCC
>JAWWPY010000363.1:0-15869 GCA_033854735.1 Streptosporangiaceae bacterium
ACCTCGACTTCTTCGCAGGCGGCTAAGCCGCGGGTTCAGCCATGTGACCCAGCGGCATACAGATCATCCATTCGGCGCGACACTGGGCAGCCAACTTAGCGACCAGGCTGCCGTTCATAACGGCGGGACTGTGCGCCCACGAGAGCGGCATGTGATCGCGCTCCGTGACCAGCCGGAGCCAGTTTGCCTGATGACCACTGCCATCCCGGCAAGATCATCTCCGGAGATTGGCCCGGCGCCCGGTCGGTGGCATGCGAGTAAGCCCCGATGGGCCATGGGCACTACGTGGACCTGGGGCCGACGCAGGTCCGGTGACGGATATCCTGCGCAGGTCGTCTTCGCAGATCCGTTCGCGGAGGTGCCCGGCTGCGCGGCCGATACGATCGGGCCATGAGGTTCGCGATCGCTATCCCGCAGTTCTACGCGGACGGCGAGTTCGATCCGGAGGCTTTCCGCGCCTATCTTGTCCGCGCCGAGGAGCTCGGTTTCCACAGCGCCTGGGCACAGGAGCAGACGCTGGGTTCGTGGCCGCAGCTCAGCCCGCTCGAGGCGATGACCTTCGCCGCGGCGTGCACTGATCGCATGCGGCTCGGCTGCGTGGTGTTCGTGTCCACGCTGCACAACCCGGTGCACCTCGCGAAGGCCGTTGCATCGCTGGACCAGCTCAGCCGCGGCCGGATCGAGGTGGGAGTTGGTAGCGGCGGCAAGATGCGGCCGTTCGCCGCGTTCGGCCTCGAGCCGGACCGGTACGTGGCGCGGTTCACCGAGGGCATCGCGCTGATGAAGGCGCTGTGGACCCGGGAGCGGGTGACGTTCCCGGGGGAGTTCTGGCAGCTTGAAGACGCGAGCATGGAGCCCAAGCCGTTCCAGAAGCCGTATCCGCCGCTGTGGTTCGGGGGATCCGGGCCGGCCGCGCTGCGGCGTGCCGTGCGGGAGGGCGACGGTTTCTTCGGTGCGGGCTCGTCTCCCACCGTGAAGTTCGCAGAACAGGTCCAGGCGGTGCGCCGCACCCTGGAGGAGTCTGGCCGTTCCGTGGCGGGCTTCCAGATCGCCAAACGCGTCTACGTGGCGATCGACGAGAACGCGGCGCGCGCCCGCAGCCGGACGAACGAGGCACTGGAGCGGCTTTACGGGCAACGCGTAGAGAGCATCGAGGCGGCCGCAGTCGCCGGCAGACCCGCCGACTGTCTCCGCCAGCTGCGCGAGGTTGCCGCTGCGGGCGCGGAACTGATCCTGTTCACGCCGTTGTTCGACCAGGCCGGGCACGCTGAGCGCCTCGCCGCAGAAGTAATCCCCCGGCTGGCCCAGGACTGAGCCGGTCTTCCGCTACCTCTTGCCCAGTGATGACAGCTTCGTGAACGTGCCGCGTGTCAGGACACCTAGTGACAGCCCTCAGCCCAAACAGTGGCCGATACAGAGGGCGAACACCCGACGAGTGAGCGGCTATGCACTCAGCGCATGTCAACGTGATACACGGGTGATCATTTCCGCTTCTCGTCCCGTCAACAGAGTAATGATCACCCCTGTATCAGTGCGTTATACGGCCCGAAGGGCTCGGTGATCTTCGATCACCCTTATAACGCCGAATATTTGCTGTACGTGAGGTCCGTGACCGGTGATGCCGATCCGTTCAGATCAGCCCGTTATGGTGCGGGGCAAGCGTGGTTGCCGGGTAGCGGCGGGCGCGCTGAGGAGGTGCCGGGCCTGGACGGGTCCGGGACGCCCCGGGCGGCAGCCGGTCAGGCGGCGCTGAGGGCGGCGGCGAGTTCCCCGGTGCGGCCGAGCAGGCGGGCGAGGGCGATCGGGTCCATGTAGTCGTCGTAGCGGACGATCTCGCCGCTGTGGACCCGGATTATGCCCAGCGCGGTGAACTGGTAGGGGGCGCCGGTGACGTTGGACTGGCCGTGGTGGGTGATCTGGGTGACTACTACCTCGGGGTCGTCGGTCTCCCATACCTGCGCTTGCACCCCTTCCATCGCGAACAGCTCCCGTGATGGGCCTCTGCCGGCGAAGAAGGCACGGACGGCGTCGCGGCCCCGCAGTTCCGAAGGGTGCCCCGGCGGGGCGAACGGGTAGGCCATGACGCCGTCGGCGGCGAACAGGTCGGCGAACACGCCCCCTTCCCCGGCTACCATCTTGCGGACCTGCTCGGCGATTTCGCGCGGGGTGTACGGCATTGCGCCTCCTATAATCGGAACGATGACCCCGCTTAGACTATACGGAACTAGCGCCCCGGTTGCTAGCCGTGGCTGAGAAGCCCCTGCGCGCTGACGCCCGGCGCAACCGGGAGAAGGTCCTGCTGGCCGCGCGGGAAGCCTTCGCCGCGTCCGGGTACGGCGTGCCCCTCGACGAGATCGCCGCCCTCGCCGGAGTCGGCCCTGGCACGGTCTACCGCCACTTCCCGTCCAAAGAAGAACTGTTCGAGGCGGTAGCCGCCGCCCGGGTCCGTGACCTCATCGACGACGCCCGGGGCCGCGCCGGAGACGCCGACCCGGGACAGGCCTTCTTCTCCTTCCTCGGGCGGATCCGTCAGGAAGCGGCGGCCAAGCGCGACGTGCCTGAGGCCATCTCGATCGCCGGCCCGCTGCAAGGCGAGATGCACGCCGCACTCGACGAACTGCTGCGCCGTGCCCAGAAAGCCGGCGCGGTCCGCCCGGAGATCACCACCCCGGACATCATCATCCTGCTCAAGGGACTGCTCCGCAGCATGAACGACGCACCCCCCGGCCCGGCAGACCAGGCCCTGGCGGACCGGCTGCTCACCGTTGTCACCGACGGACTACGGCCCCGCCCTTGACCCGGCGCCCGACCCGCAGTAACCGGTCCGCCGCACGCAGAACCTTCCTTCGAGCGCGCCTCCTGCACTGCAACGCGCAGCGGAACAGCCGCCCATACCGGCGGCTCGGCGCGCGTTCTCCCTGCCTCCTGCATCACTGAATGTATGCCGCCAATCGACGTAGCCCGCTTCCAACTGTCGACTTGCTGCGGCGTGGCTGCTCTGGAAGTCGCCGAGCACCAAAGCAGCAAAAGGGGCTGCTCAGTCTGGGTTCGCCCGATTCAGGCGGTGCGGCGGGTCAGGTCAGCTGGGTCCAGCTCGACCGCGAAAGGCCTGGTGATCCGGCCCGGGGACCCCGCAACGAGCGTGGTGCGGGTGACATACCGGCCGCGGCTCAGGAAACAAGCAACAATCCTCGGCGTGTCATGCAGCTCCACACGCCAGTAGACAGGTATTTCTGCTTCCGCGTACATGACCGGCTTGATCGCCCGGTCCATCGACACCGTGGACGGGGAGACAACCTCGACCACGGCCAGCACCGCCTCACAGGGAAGCCTCGTGGTCGTCTCATCGACTGCTCCGGCGGCCACGACCACCACGTCAGGTACCAGAAGCTTGCCGCCGGGCAGTGCCACGTTGACCGCTTCCAGCACCTTAACGTCCGCGCCTGCGGCGATGGCCGCCTGGGCAAGAGCGCGATGCAGCCAGTAGGACGCCCGTTGATGGCCCACTCCCGGCGCCGGGCTCACGACAAGCACCCCACCCTCGTAGACCTCGAAGCGGGCATGGTCACCGGCATCGGGCAGCGCCTCGACATCATCGGCTGTCCATGGCCCGGTGTGTTCTACCAGCGCGACGCTCATGACCTCACCTCCCGCCGTCATCCAGTCTGACATCTGTGTGGCCCCGCCGGAACGGGCATCGCATCCGCGTGTGCACCATCTAGCTCAGCAGGGCGATCAGCAACCGCCTCGGCAGAAATGGGCACTCGCGACAGAGAGACCCCGGCAGCGCCACCGACACAACCCGGCCATGCCCGCTGATGCCAGCCACAGCATCGCGATCACCAGCATGTTCAATGAACACCGCCCCGGGTCCGCCTGACCTGCCATCTAGGGCCAATCCGTGCGGCTGCGTGCCGGTCAGCGACACCCAGAACGACAGTCAAATTACGGTCAACCGATCTTGGAACCCATCCAGATGGCCTCAGACCTGCACTCCGACCTGGGATTCCTAGTGGAGCTATGGGGATTCGAACCCCAGACCTCTTGCATGCCATGCGGATTTAACAGGTCGGTCTACGTCGGATGGAGTCGAACGGGGAGCCTCCCACCTGCAGCAACGCCCTGAAGCCGTCGGGCACAGTCTGGCAGAGCCTGAACACGGTGGCTCCCCAGACTGGCTCCCCGGCTCCCAGGGCGGGTGAGGAGCCTCCCATGAAAATCGAAATTACTGACGACTTCATGTACCTGCATGACAGCAACAAGATCATAGCCACAGCGACGCAGCGAGCCGACGACTGGTGGTGGGAAGTAAGCCACTGGCCACGGCTCTTCGACCGAAGCCAGGCGATCACCGCCCTGACCATCACCGAACTCCGGTGCTGCGGGCGCGACGAGAACGACCCGCTGCCGCTCGCGCTCCGCGAGGAGTTGCGGTGACAGGCCGGCTCATCAGGATCACCACCGCACTGGCCGTGGCCACCGTCGCCGCGGTGGCGGCGGTCATCTCCTACCGCCATGCCTACGAACTCGTCCGCACCCACGGCGAGACCGGCATCACCGCGCGACTCCTGCCGTTCACCGTCGACGGCCTCATCCTGGCCGCCAGCATGCTCATCCTCGACGCCAACCGGCGCCACCAGCCCGTGCCACCCCTGGCGCGGTGGTGCCTCGGAGCGGGCATCGCGGCCACCATCGGCGCCAACCTGGCACACGGTCTCGGCCACGGCCCCATTGGTGCCCTGGTCAGTGCCTGGCCCGCCCTGGCGCTCGCCGGCTCGTTTGAACTCCTCATGACCCTGATCAGGACCGAGCCTCGGGCCAGCACCGCGTCCGCCCCTGCCGTGGACATGGCCCACCCGGCGCCCCTGCTGGGCCTTGACGGGCCACCCGTGCCAGCCGGACCGCTGGGCGTGGAGGAGACGGTACGTGCCTGGCACCGGGCCGGGCATAGCCAGCGGGCTATCGCCCGCCAGCTCGGCATCGACCGCCGTAAGGTCAAACTCATCCTCGACCACGCCGCCTAACCTGGCGATGAACAGGCGCCGGCCTGGTCATCACCGTTCTGCTACCGGTGTACGACTAGCCATATATGCGGGACTAGCCATATATGTGTTGAGTCGCGCCGAAGGCGCGGCCTAGGGTCCTCCCTGTGACGATCACGATCCGGCTCGTCGACAGCGACGAGGACTACGCCGCCTGGCGGCAGGTGCGCCTGGCCGTGGTGCCGAACGAGCGGGCGGACTCGGTCGAGAACCTGCGCGCGCAGGCCGGGCCGCAGCATCAGTTCCTGCTCGCCGAGGTGGACGGCGAGCTGGCCGGCTCCGGTGTTGTCGGCAAGGCCGACCTAGCGGGCTCGGGCGCGATCACGGCGCGGGTGCTGCCGGGCTGGCGGCGCCGCGGCGTCGGCACGGCGATATTGCGGGTGCTGGCCGGGCGTGCGGCCGAGATGGGCTTCGGCGTGGTGGGCAGCAACGTCGAGGATCTCGGCTCGGTCAGCTTCGCCGAGCGGTACGGCTTCCGCGAGGTGGACCGGCAGGTCGAGCAGGTCCGGGTGATCGGCGGCGAGCCGGCTCCACGGGTGCCGGACGGCATCGAAATCGTCCAGGTGAGCGCACGGCCCGAGCTGTGGCGCGCCGTGTACCCGACTGTGGGCGCGCAGGCGTTCCAGGACATGGCCCTGATCTCGCCACTGGACGTCAGCCTGGAGCAGTGGGAGCGCGACTGGATCAGCGACCCGGACGCGATGTTCGTGGCGCTGGCCGACGGTGAGGTGATCGGCTGTGCCGGACTGCTGCCCGACCCCGACGACCCGGGGCGGGCCGAGCACGCACTGACCTCCGTGCGCCGGGACTGGCGGCGCCGCGGCGTGGCCGCTGCGCTCAAGCGCTGCTGCCTGGCCTGGGCGGCGAACCACGGGCTGCGCGAGGTCTACACCTGGACCCAGCGCGGCAACGACGACATGCGCGCGCTGAACACGCACCTGGGCTTCACCACCCGCACCGAGAGCCTCACCATGCACGCCGGGTTGCCACTGACCGGCCTGTACTGACGCGCGCTCAGAAGCCGCGGATGCTCATGACCACGCCCCAGACGGCCGCATCGCCGACGACCGCGACCCGTGCGGAAACCCGGCGTGCGCACCATTGACCGCTAAATCAGTGGTGAAGTTCCGTCCCATGGACCACGGGAGACAGCGCGTCAGCGACGCCAGTCACCAAATCGTCGCTGGCCGCCGACCGCTCTCTCGGCGTCCATCCAGCTGGCCTGGTGCGTGCAGAACGGAGCGGCGGTCCCTGCCACGGGAGACCCGGCGCAATGGCAGCGGTTGTCAAACCGATAAGGCAGAGCGGCTGCCTGCGGAACCGCCATTGACCCGGAGTCTCGACACACATCCGGCACGCCGAGCAAGTTGCAGCGGGCTCCGGCGCGAGCCAGCCAGGACCGCCACCGCAGAGCATGGGACGGCACTTAGCCAGGCCGAGGCAAGCCTCGCTGGCCCCCTCCATGGCTCCCGGGTACAGCTCTGCATGCCAGACCACCGCATCAGAGATCTGCTCCGCTTGCCTGTAAGCAGGGGAAACGTAAGGAACATGCAAGTAGATCTGGGACTGACCGCTTACCGGACACGCAAGAGGTCACCCCTGTCCTTCTGACCTGCGGTGATAACAGACCGTTGCTGGATACCAGGCTGTCTGCGCGATCTTGGACTCGACCCATTGCAAGCCTCTGACCTGCTGCTATAACGAAAAAGGAGAGCTACGGGGATTCGAACCCCGGACCTCTTGCATGCCATCCAGCGGCAACCCGTCCACCCGCGTGTCTCTGTGCAGGTCACCGTCCCTACGAGTACCCGAGGGTCCACCGGAATCCCGACACGTTGCGGTACTTCCCTGCTGTACCCACCTGCCCTCCTCTTCGCTTCGGGCTGGCGCCTGGCCGCCCATCCCTGCGAGTCTGGGTCGTGGCTCCAGAATACTGTCCTACTGCTGTGCTACCGTAATCGTATGGCTGTCCGCAAGAAGCGCTCCATCTCCCTGCCACCCGACCTGGACGCGGAAATCGCCGCCGCAGCCGCGCAGGCAGGGATGACCTACAGCTCATGGCTCGCGGCCACCGCCCGCAAGGAGTTCGCCATCCGGGCAGGCCTGGCCGCGGTGGCCCAGTTCGAGGACGAGCACGGCGCCTTCACCCCGGGCGAACTCGCTGACGCCGACCAGTGGGCCGCCCAGGCCATCGAGCGGGCCAGCCAGACCGGGACCACCCAGCGTCGCAGCGCCTGATGGGCGTCACCTACGACACCGGCGCACTGGTCGCCGCCGACCGCGGCGAGCGCCGCCAGTGGGCCCGCCACCGGGCCCTGCTAGCCCGCCGGGAAGTACCGACAGTCCCCGCACCGGTCCTCGCGCAGTCCTGGCGCGGCGGCAGCCGCCAGGCCCTCCTGGCGCGGCTGCTGACCGGATGCGACATCGAGGCCCTTGATGACCAGCAGGCCCGTTCGGCCGGCTCGCTCGCCGGCCGCGCCGCAACCACCGACATCGTCGACGCCTGCGTCGTCGAGGGCGCCCTCCGCCGCCACGACCTGGTCATCAGCTCAGACGAAGGCGACCTCCACGCCATCGCCGCCGCTGTCAGCCGCCGCCTGGAAATAGACCACCCATAACCACCGCTTCCCTGCCGCCAGTGCCCGCCCCCGGCCCGACGTCCGCGCTGGACCGCCCATGCCACCGCGCACCTCTCGAATACCTTGCCGCCGGATCACACAACAGACCGGCCCGAACGCAATAACCTTCAGCAACTGCCAGGCGACGCGCGTTTCTGCCGCTGAGCGCTTGTCAAAGTGCAGAACCTGACCCCGCTGACTGACACCAGCCAGACAGCCCACAGTCGGTGTCGTCGGGAACTCGGGGCTGTCCGACGCGCGGCCCTCAGGTGCTGCGGTCATGCGGGAGGCGGACTTCTGCGGACGGAGGCCGCGAGCCGGTCGGCGAGCGCGGTGACGAGGCCGCGGAGGTCATCCGGTCGCTCGATGACGAACGGCAGGTCGAGCGACGCGAGCACCGGAGGCAGCCAGTCGAGCCGCTCGGCACGCAGCTCGACGTGGAGCCAGCGCTCGGTCTGCAGATCGGCGGCCCCCGCCGGCGGGGGCTCCTCCACGCTCGCGACGCTGGCGGGAAGCCTGGCGCGGATCTGCTCGGCTGTCCCCTGGATCCGCAGGATTACTTGATGCCGGTAAGGAGCCTTGGCTAGCCCTGACAGGACGCGCTGCGCCGGATCGAGTCCGGCGGGCGGCTCGAAGGAGCCGGGCAGGGTCCTCGCGTCGGCGATGCGGTCTAGCCGGAAGGTCCGGTCCTCGCCGATCTCGGGATCTGTACCCGTGACGTACCACCGGCCCGAATGGGCGACGAGCCCGTACGGGTGCAGGGTGCGTTCGCTGCGCCGGCCGTCGGCGGCGGTGTACCTGATCGAGATCGGCCGGTGATGGCGCACCGCATCGGCGATAGGGAGCAGGACCCCGGTGTCCGGGGCGGGGAACTCGCCGGCCGGGGCCGTGAAGGCGAGGGATTCGAGCACGGTGTCGAGCCTGCGGGCGAGCCGCTCGGGCAGTACCCGGCGGATCTTGGCCGCTGCCGTCTCACTCGCCGTGCCCGTCGTCGTCATCAACCCCGTCCGGCGGCCGGCGACCAGGCCGAGCAGCACGGCGAGCGCTTCGTCGTCGCTCAGCATGAGCGGAGGCATGCGGTACCCGGAGGCGAGCCGGTACCCGCCGTAGCGGCCGCGCACCGACTCGACGGGCACGTCAAGGTCGATCAGGTGATCCACGTACCGCCGCACGGTGCGCCCGTCGACGCCGAGCCGGTCGGCGAGCTCGGCCACCGTCCGGATGCCGCCCGACTGCAGGAGCTCCAGCAGAGTCAGCACGTGAGTAGTAGGCCGGGCCATGTACAGAATTTAGCGTGAATACTGGACCGTTTCTGTCCTGTATTCCTCCTAGCGTGCGATGTAGACAGATCCACAGACCAAGGAGATCACCATGGACTTCGTCTCGATCCGCATCATCACCGGCGACGTCGCGCGCCTCGTCGCCTTCTACGAGAAAGCCACAGGAGTGCAGGCGAACTGGCCCACCGACGACTTCGCCGAGCTCAGGACCACCCGCGCCACCCTCGCGATCGGCAGCACCCGCACCGTCCCGCTGTTCGCGCCCGGCGCAGCCCGCCCAGCCGACAACCACACCGTGATCATCGAGTTCCTCGTCGACGACGTGGACGGCGTGCATCAGAACCTGGCCGGGTTCGTCGAGGACTTCGTCAACGAGCCCACCACGATGCCCTGGGGCAACCGCTCGCTCCTGTTCCGTGACCCCGACGGCAATCTCGTCAACTTCTTCACCCCTGTCACCCCGGCCGCCATCGAGAAGTTCGCTCCCTGACGACAGCGCAGCCACCCGGCAGGCGCCTCCGGGCGGGAGCCCCGGGATCCCGGCGATCCCGGGGCTCCCGCTGAACGCGACGGCCACATCCAGTGCCTCGTCGGCAACGTCGCTGACACGATCACGCCCGGCCTGCTGCACGCGCTCTCTCCACAGACCGGCCTCCACCCCCATCGCACGGGACCGCGGCGCGCAGCCCGCAACCCATCCCGCCCCTGGCTCTTGCGCTCATGCCGCGATGAGGTAGGTCTGGACTACCGCGCCCCCTGCTAGTGGCGTTTGGCTTCGAGCATGCCGCCGATGATTGCGGAGCGTGGTCGACGGCCCGACGGCAGCCGTGCATGTAGCCGCCGATCTGCACGCGCTTCTGGTCGATTTGGCCCGCCATCAAGTGGGCTCCCGAAGTGGACCATCTGTACTTAGCCGAGTTCGGTCCCGTGCGTATGGCCGCCGTATCGGGATGGGGTCAGTTTCCCGTCGCCGGTGACGGCTTGCATCGCGTGACGGGACGTGGTGCGCTTGCGGCGCGGACGCATGACGGTGATCCACAGGCGCGCAGGGCGGCCCAGGTAGTAGGCCGGAGCGGTGTTGGGGCGGGAGATTTCCGGCTCCGGCTCGGCGGGGAAATCCAGGACGGCGATCCCGCCCGCACCGTAACGGTCACGGTCGTCGATCTCGATCATTGGAACCTCCAGTGGGCGGTATGGCAGGACACTATCCTCACATACTTGTTGGTCGACACGCAAGTTAGTTTGATATGCTCCTCCCATGACCACCGCACGCCGTACCCAGCAGGAACGCCGGGACCAGGCCGAGGCCGCCCTGCTCAACGCCGCCGCCGAGCTGGCCGTCGAGCACGGCGTCCGGTCGCTGACGCTGGCCCGGGTCGGGGAACGGGCCGGCTACAGCCGCGGCATCGTCACGCACCACTTCGGCTCCAAGCAGGCGCTGCTCGAGCGCCTCGCGCTGGCGACGCAGACCGGGTTCGTGCCGGGACTCGCCGGCCTGCCGCACGGACTGGACCGCCTCCTGCGACTGATCGACAGCTACGTCAGCGCTCTCGCGGAGCTGGGCGTCCTGAACCGGGCCTTCCTGCTGTTGTGGGCCGAGGCGGCCACGGCGTCAGAACTGGCTCCGATCTTCCGCGAGCGGGACGACGCCTTCCGCGCCGACCTGCGCGACGACGTCAGAGCCGGAATCGCGGATGGCACCATCCGCCCCGACGCATCCCCCGGCGAGGTCGCGGTCGAGGTCGTCGGGCAACTCCGCGGCATCGGGCTGCAGCGCCTGCTCGACCCGCAGGCCGTCGACATCGAACGGCTGCACCACACCGTCACCGAGCATTGGCGCCGCGCACTGAGCGTCCGCCAGACCTGACACCCGGGCACCGCGCCAAGCGGAGCGACGGCACTGGGAGCTGACACCCTCGGAGTCAGCTCAAACTGAGCCTGCGGGGCAGATGATCAAACGCTCCCTGTCGCGCCGCGATGCCCGGCCGCTAACCAGGGGTTACCCCACCGGCGCCCTTAATAGATAATCTGTACGCCACGGCCCAGGCAATCGGCACAGCTAGCAAGTCGCCCAGACTCGGCGATCGGCGTCTCTGCGAGTGCGCGGGGCATTGCAGTTGCTGTCACTCCAAGTAATAACGGTGAACTGGCGCCACTGCCCCACCTGCGCCTCGCGCTACGACCGCGCCGACGCGCGCCTCGGCGCACAAGAGGCGCGCTCCCGCGCCGGACGTGCCGAGCGCGGCGTCGTGCCGGCGCCATTGGCCCAGCCTCTTTGTGCGCAGGGCCGCCACCACGGGCGCGACAGCCGGCGGCATGATCTCGGCGCTCCTCGAGGCCCGCAGCGTTTCCCACGCAGCTAGGGGAGATCACCACAGCGAATGGCGCGACCAGCCCAAGATGACCGTCCGCACCAGCGGCAAGAGTCACCTGCAAAACCACGCCGCCGCGGAGCCAGCAGGGCCTGCACACTGACGCGAGGCAAGTGTCACGGGCAGCGACGGAGAAGCATCCTGCCTGGTCACGCCACCCCAGGCCGTCCCAGCGTCTGGCGGCCGCAGGCCGTGCCAGCAATCCTCGTCGGCGGCGGGGGCCGTATCCGGACTGAGGTACGGGGCCTCACGCCGCTGCCGTTGCGGTACTTTGCTGCTGTACCAGGCTCCTGAACTCTGGGGCTCAGGATTTCGGATTATGTCGCTGACCTGTGGTGAAGCTATGGGGATTCGAACCCCAGACCTCTTGCATGCCATGCGGATTCAGTAGGTCGATCTACGTCGGATGGAGTCGAACGGGGAGCCTCCCACCTGCAAAAACGCTCTGAGCAGGTCGCGTGGAGTCTGAGGGAGCCTGAACAGGTTGGCTCCCTCTTCTGGCTCCCGTGGCCCCTCCTCAGGACGGGAGAGGGGCTCCCCCATGGCAATCAACATTAACGACGACTCGATGTCCCTGGAGGTCAACGGTGCAACGGTGAACGCCGCCATCCGCCTCGGCAGCCTGTGGCGGGTGACTGGGTGGCCCAGGCTCCTGACCCGTGACGAGGCGATTACGGCGCTGGTGCTCGCCGAACGGCTCCTATCCGGGCGCAGCGCCGACGCGATCGCGGCGTTGATCTGCGCCGCGAACCCGAGGTGGCTGCGGCGACTGATCTATCCGGCGTTCGCGTCGGCTGCTGCGCCCGGCAGATGCTCGGCTGACACCACCCGCAGGATCATGACCTGCTTGATGCCGAGCATGCGGAAGCCGGCCCGGTCCATAGGGCTGAACGCGGCCTCCACGAGCGGCCTGGCCTCCTGGCGGTTCATGAACTGGGGTTGCGTGACGTCGTAGTCCTCACCCTCGATCCGGATCGTGCCGCCTCCGGCCGATCGCACATTCCGCGACCAGTCGGACTGATTGCCGAACGTGAGCGCGATCACGACCATGTCACCACTGCGCCTGGCACTGACCGGCGTTGTGTAGGTTCGCCCCGAACGCCGTCCGACGTGCCGGATCTGCGCGGCCATGTGGAAGTGCCGTCGCCCGGCGAGCTTGACGATCAGCGGGTTGAGCATCTTGGTCATTGGCCGCATCACGATCTTCACAATCAGCGACGGCCCAGCCGGCTCAAGCGCGCCGGCAGTGCCCTGGTGCACCCGTTCAGGTTGTGAGTTCATCTGGCTGCTCCTTCACTCGGCCGCCCGGGTTGCGGCGGCACCAGTAAGGACGAGACGTGCCCGCGGATAGTGACGCCGGCCAGGCCGGCGAACCCCGGGCCGAGCGGCCCTCCTAAGCCAGAGCGGTGAGCTGCGAGCTGACGAAGTCCAGCTTGCGGGGGTCGCCGATGACGTGGACCGCCTGGATAAGCTCGCCGCGCATGGTGAACACCAGCACGCCGGCGAGCTCCCGGCCAGTGAAGGCAAGCACAGCGGGCTGACCGGCGACCGGATGGGACACGAGCGTCGCGCCCTGGCCCCAGAAGCGCAGCAGGTTCCTGGCGATGTTCTCCGCGCCGATGACTACGTCGAACCTGGCGGCGGCTGGCCCGAGGTCGACATCGCCCCATGCATCCGGGGCCAGTACGTCGAGCAGGCCGCTGAGGTCGCCGTTTGAGCATGCGGCGATGAACTTCTCGGTGACCTGCCGGTGCTCGGCAGAAGCGATGTCGAAGCGGGCGCTGCCCGGGCCCGCGGCTATCTTCTGCCTGGCCCGGCTGGCGAGCTGGCGGCACGCGCCGGTAGACCGGCCGACGGTCTCGGCGACGGTGTCGAACGGCATCCGGAAGATGTCGTGCAGCACGAAGACGACCCGCTCGGCCGGGCTGAGCTGCTGCAGCACGACGAGCAGTGCGAGCCTGACTCCGTCGTCGAACGTGACCCGGTCGGCTGGGTCGGCCAGCCCTGACTGGGGCGGCGCGACGAACTCGATCTCGCTGGCGTCGTGGGCGCGCTCCCGGCGGGAGCGGGCGGACTTGATCTGGTCCAGGCAGAGGCGGCTAGTCACCACGATCAGCCAGCCGCGCTCGTCCTCGATCTCACCGAGCTTCGCGGCCATCAGGCGGGTGAACGCGTCCTGCACGATGTCCTCGGCCGCGCCGATGTCCCCCAGCATCCGGAATGCGAGATCAACGAGGTACGGACGGTGGTCCTGGTAGACCTGGCTGATCTTCCCGCCGTCCTGTTCACCGCGCATGCCGCATCCTCCCTGAGATCGGCTCGCCGCGTGCCCGTTGCCGACCGCTCCGCGCACGCCTGCCCGGCGCAGTCCCGCGCATGTGGCTCCTATTGCTGGACGACGCAGCCCCGCGCATTGTGACAACGCAGGGCCGCCCGAGGCCCGGTGTCACTTTCCCGCTTCGCATGTCGTCCTTGCCTGTGACGTGCCGCAGCCCTCCCTGGGCGTGGCATTCCGGCGATGAAGGGGGATTCATGACCCGCATACCGAGCCACAGCATCGAGGACGCCCCGCAGACCACGCGGTCCCTGCTAGCGGAAATGCTCCAGTTCTCACCGACAGGACGGCTGCTCAATCTGCACGCGCAGATGGCACATGCGCCGGCCGTCCTCGAGGCCTACGTGTCGATCAGGAGGGCCACAGCCCGGCACGGCACGCTGGAAGGGCCCATCCGTTCCGCGCTCATGCTCGCGGCGGCGGTCCACGACGGCAGCGAGTACGCGCTCACCATCATCTCGATGCTCGCGCTGCGGTCCGGCTGGCACCGGGACCAGGTGGAGGCGCTTCTCGCGGGCAAGGACCTGGGCGAGGAGAAGACCGACGCGCTGATCGGCGTGGTGCGGGAGGCCGCGGCGAACTCCGGGCACGTCAGCGACCTGGCCTGGGCCCGGGCTGCCGGCAGCGGCTGGAGCGACGAGGAGCTTGCCGAGGCATTCGCCTACCTGGGCCTGACCGTCTTCACCTCCTACTTCCTCAACTACGCGGGGACTGAGCTGGACATCCCGGCAGCTGCGCCCGGGTTCGGCCCTGCCGTCGCCGGCCCGCCAGCAACCGCCAGTGGTGCGGGGATCTGACATGGAACTGGTCCAGAGCCGCATCGTGACCGACGACGTCGAGAGGCTGGCGGCGTTCTACGCCAGGCTGCTGGGGACTGCGGTGACGCTCAACAAGTACTACGTCGAGGTCCCGGCAGGTGCGTTGCCGGTCGGCTTCTCCAAGTGCCGCTTCACCGAGTACGGGGAAGACCAGGCAGCGCGGCCTGAAGGTCAGCAGCTCCGGGACGAGATCATCCTCGACTTCATGGCCGGCGACGTGGACGCGCAGTACGAGCGGATCGCGGCGCTAGGCGTGGCGTGGGTCATGCCACCGACCACCCAGCCCTGGGGGAACCGCTCGATGATCTTCAGGGACCCCGGAGGAAACCTCGTCAGCGTGTTCTCGCGCAGCAAGGGGGTTCCTGGCTAGCGCCCCTGGCGTGCCAGAGGCGGGCCCGCCGGGCCGCCCAGGGCGTGTCGCCGCATCCGGCTACTGAGCCCTCGCACCCACCATCACCTACGCACGCCGTGACTACACCAGCCATGGCGCTAGCCCACTACGCCCTTCTCAAGGGAGGAACATCCCATGGCTGCTGATATCACCGAGGTCAGGCCGGCTGGCGCGCAGCTCGACGCTGCCGTCCCGGCCAGATCCCGGCACCTGGGGCTCGCCCTCGTGGTGATCTCCATGGCCCAGCTGATGCTGGTGCTCGATGAACTGATCGTCAACACTGCCCTGCCGCACATCCAGCAGGCATTGCACTTCTCCGGCACTGGCCTGGAATGGGTGGTGACCGGATATGCCGTGACGTTCGGCGGGCTGCTGATGCTCGGCGGCCGAGCCGCCGACATTCTCGGCCGGCGGCGCATGTTCAGCGCCGGCATATTGTTCTTCACCCTCGCCTCGCTGCTCGGCGGCTTCGCCACCAGTTCGTTGCTGCTGATAACCGCCCGCGTGCTGCAGGGCGTCGGCGCCGCCCTCGCCGCGCCAGCAGGCCTGTCGCTGATCACCGTGACCTTCCCCGAGGGCAAGCTCCGCACCCGGGCGCTGGGCATGTATGCGGCGATGACCGGTCTGGGCGGCGGCGTCGGCGTGGTAGCCGGCGGGCTCCTCACCACCTATGCATCCTGGCGGTGGGTGTTCTTCGTCAACGTGCCCATCGGGCTGCTGCTCGCATTCGGCGCCCGGTTCGCGATACCGGAGTCACAGCGCTATCCCCGGCGGTGGGACCTGCCGGGTGCAATCACGGGCACGGCCGGGTTCGCGCTGCTCATCTACGGTCTCACCCGCGGCGCCACCGAGCCCGACGGCATCTCGCACTGGGCAGACAGGGGCACCATCCTCGCCCTGGCCGGCGCCGCCGCAGCAATCATCGCGTTAGTCGTCATCGAAGCACGGTCCCGCCTGCCGCTGCTGCCTTTGCGGATCTTCGCCAGCCGGAACCGGGCCGGCGTCTACCTGAT
>JAWWPY010000364.1:0-9556 GCA_033854735.1 Streptosporangiaceae bacterium
ACCGGGCCTCCCTGCAGACCGTGCACGCCGGGGCCAGGGTCAGCATCACCCTGGTCAACGGCCGGAGCGTCACCCTCACCGTCGTGGGTGTCTACGACAACCAGTTCCCGCAGTCAGACAGCGACGCCTACATCACCACCACCGAAGCGGACCGGCTGCTGCCCGCCAGCCGGGACCGCGCCACCGCCATCTACGTGCGCACCCATAGCGGGGTCAACGTCAACCAGGAGGTCAGCAGGCTGGCCGCGCTGCGCAGCGGGATGACCTTCCAGACCTCCGCGGACCTGGGCGCCGCCGTCCAGGTCCAGACGGCGACCTACCGGCTGATCAGCAACATTCTCAAGATCGTCTCGCTGCTGACGGCCGCCCTCACGATTTTCGTGATCACCTACATCGACCTGGTCTACGAGCGCCGGCAGATCGGCATCGAACGGGCCATCGGCATCAAGTCGAGCCCGATCGTCTTCAGCTACGTCCTCAAGGCCTGGGCCTATGCCCTGGCCGGCGTGGGCACGGGGTTCGTCCTGTTCCGCTACGCCGTGACGCCCATCGTGGCCAGCCACCCGTTCCACTTTCCGAACGGGCCGGTCACCCTGGCCACCACGTGGAACGAGATGATCCGGGACCTGATCATCCTGATCGTCGTGGCCACGCTGGCCGCGCTGGCCCCGGCCATCCGGTCGGTCCGCATCCGGATCCTGGACGCGATCTGGGGCACCTAGCCATAGACCGGGCCTGTGTCGAAATTTACCGCAGAAGCCCGGCGGCACCTTCCCAAGGCCTGAGTCAGAGCGGCGGCCAACGATCCCCCGCTGCCAAACCCGGAGGAGTCCGGGGCCCAGGGTGGCGGGCCGAGAATTGGGAGGCCTACGGGGCGGCCGGGAGGCAGGCTTCCGCGCCGTGGCGGGCCAGGGTGGCGAGCGGGCAGGTGCCCGCGAGCGGGTAGTACGGGCCCATGACGGCGGCGGCCGTGGCCGCGCTGGCGGCGGGCGGCACGTCCTGGATGGCTTGGGTGAAGCCCGGCGCCACGACCATGTTGCGCAGCATGAGTGACACCGGCGCGGCCGGCTGGGCGGCGGAGAAGGGCAGGAAGGTCACGCCGTGGAGGGCCTGCACGGCCGCCCGCTGGGATTCGGTGCCGACCACGTAGGTGTAATAGCCCCGGGCGTCGAGTCTGGTCGTGGTGTCATGACGGCATCCGTCGTCCACCTTCCCGCCGGGCAACGGGTTCACCACCAGGGGAAACGGCTGCTCGTCCAGGTTGACGCACATCGAGTAGTACCGCATGTCCTCGCGCCAGCCCGGCCAGGGAGCGGGGTGGGACCCGAGGGCCGTGGTGGGCGCCTTGCCGCGGATGACGACCACGTCGCCGCCGCTGGGCGGGATGACGCTGGCGATCAGGTAGGCGGAGTCAGCGTTCGCCACGATGCCGCCGCCGACGCCCGGGTTAGGGGCGAAAACGACTCCGTCGCTGGCCGGGGCGGCCGGCGCCGGGGCCGGCCCTGTCGCGGAGACGCCGGTGCTGGTGGTGGTGCAGGCGGGAAGCGACTGGGAGACGCCGCCGACGGTGAACGTGACGGCGGGCAGCGGTACCGCCGCGAAGTCCCGGTGGGCCGGCAGGTAGACGCGGTAGAGGAGGTAACCCGTGCCGCTGGTGACGCCCGCCGGGGCCAGGGGCAGGGTGTTGACCTCGCCCGGCGCCACGTCGGGCTGCACCGTCACGGTGAAGCTCCCGCCGGGCGGCGCCCGGTGCTGCCAGGGGTTGATGCTTCCCGGATCAGGCTGGATGAGGTCATCGGTGAGCGCCGAGGACACCCCGTCGGTGGTGAACAGGCCGCCGCCCGGCTGGTACACCTGCAGCGAGGCGTACCTGCTGTCGGGATAGCGCCCGGACAGCGTGATGACCAGGCCGCTGCGGACCGGGACCGGCAGGACCCAGTAGGCGGCCGCGGAGTCGGGATACAGCTCGTTCAGGGCGTCCGCGGAGATCTCCGTCCCCCAGGCGCACGCAGGCGCCGCGGCGGGGGCAGCCACGGCGGCGGACGCGCCGGCCGGCCCGGTGAGCGCCGCCACGGCCACAGCGATGACGGCCGCGCATGCGCGCGCGAGCAGAGAAATGGGCCGCAAGGCGAATCTCCAGTTAACCGGCAGTACCGCAAATGGGCAGGAACCTTACTGGCCTGGCGAATCAGCCATTACGCACGACGCTTTCCTGGCCCAGACCTTACGGGGAAATTAGCGTGACCGGAAGAGCGGTGAATTGGACACCAGGGCGCCGCCCGGCCCGCCTTCTCCGGCTTCGCCGGCTTCGCCCTGCGTCCGGGCGGGCAGGCCCACCCGGACGGTGAGCCCGCCCCCGGCGCGGGGTTCGGCCCGCACGCTCCCGCCGTGGGCCCGGACGACCGACCGGACGATGGACAGGCCCAGGCCGACGCCTTCGCGGCCAGGGTCCCGGCCCTGGCCGAGCCGCCGGAACGGCTCGAACAGCGCGCTGACCTGCCCGGGCGGCACCACCGGCCCGCTGTTGGCCACGACCAGTTCGGCCTCGCCGGACTGCGCGCGGGCCGTGGTGGAGACCGTCACCCAGCCGCCGGGATGGTTATGCCGGAGCCCGTTGCGGACCAGGTTGAGGGCGAGATGTTCCAGCAGCACGGGATCGCCGACGGTGCGGGCCGGATCTGGCGTCGCGTCCACGGTGACCCGGGCGGCCGCCGCCTCCCCGGCCGTCTGCTCGACGGCGTCGGCGGCGACGTCCGACAGATCGACCGGGACCCGCGTGATGGCCTGGCTTTCGCTGCGGGCCAGCATGAGCAGGCCGTCGATGATCAGCTCGCTGCGCGCGTTGGTGGCCAGCACCGTGTCCACGAGTTCGCGCAGTTCCGCGGGTATCCGCCCGGAGGCCACCGCCACCTCGAGCACGGTGCGGTTGGTGGCCAGCGGCGTGCGGAGCTCGTGCGAAGCGTGGGCCGCGAACTGGCGCTGCCCCTCGAAGGACGCATCGAGGCGCTCCAGCATGACATCGAAGGTGTCGGCGAGCTCCTTGACCTCATCAGCGGGCCCGGCCAGCCCGATCCGCCCGCGCAGGTTGCCATCGGCCGCGCGGCGGGCGGTCTGGGTGATACGGCGGACCGGGCTGAGCGCCCGGCCGGCCATGACCCATCCGAAGGCGCCTGCGACCACGGCCAGCGCGGCCAGCGCGAGCAGGCACTCATCCACCAGGGTGGTGAGGGCCCGGGCCCGGTGATGGACGAACTTCCGGCGGAACGCCGTGACGTCAGGCAGCGTGAGCCGGGCTCCCGACCGGAGATGGATCACCGTGTGCGGCCCGGGATTCTCCGAGCCGCTGAGAATGTTGGCCACGGCCTTGCCGCCCGGGTAGCTGTTCTTGAACAGGACGTACAAGATCGCGATCAGGGCCGCGCCGGCCAGCAGGAACATGCCGCCGTACAGCACGGTGAGCCGGGCCCGGATGCCGAGTCCGGACAGGACCGGCGGGGCGGCGCGCTTCATGGGATGCGGTACCCGGCGCCGGGGACGGTCTCGATCAGCGGCGGCTCGCCCAGCTTCCTGCGGAGCGTCATGATCGTGACCCGGACGACGTGGGTGAACGGGTCGATGTTCTCGTCCCAGGCCTTCTCCAGCAGCTGCTCGGCGGACACGATGGCGCCGCCGCACCGGAGCAGTTCCGCGAGGACCGCGAGTTCCTTGTGCCTCAGCGGCAACGGCCGGCCATTTCTGGTGGCCTCCTGGCGGGCCGGGTCGAGCCGGATCCCGGCCCGTTCCAGGACCGGCGGATCCGGTGGCCGGGCCCGCCGCCCCAGGGCCCGGACCCGGGCGACGAGCTCGGCGAACGCGAACGGCTTGGCCAGGTAGTCATCGGCGCCGAGGCCGAGCCCTTCGACCCGGTCGACCAGATCCCCGGCCGCCGTGAGCATGAGGATCCGCACCATCGCCCCGCTGCTGGCCAGTGACCGGCAGATGTCGTCGCCGTGGACCAGGGGAAGATCGCGGTCCAGGATCACCACGTCGTAGTCGTTCACGGCCAGCTGTTCCTCCGCCGTCGCACCGTCGAACGCCACGTCTGCGGCTATGGCCTGGTCGCGCAGCCCCGCGGCGATCGCCTCGGCCAGGGGCTGCGCGTCCTCTACCACCAGTACCCGCACCTGACTCCTCCTGCCAGTCAGCAGACCGTACGTCACCCAGCGTGATGAGTTTTCCTCGCGCACCGTCAGCTCCGCGTAAAACCGGGCGTTGACACTGGTTTTACCGCCGCTCCGCTGAACTGTCACACCGAGGCGGCCCGCACGGCGCGGGCCCCCGGACCAAGGACAGGAAGGGAATCCCCTTGACCAGGAACAGGCGGCGGACTGGCCGGCTCGCGGCGGTCGGTCTGGCCATACTCCTCGTACTCACGCTGGCGGCCTGCGGCAGTTCCTCGCCCGGCAGCGGCAGCGGCAGCGCGGCCAGCGCCGGATCCTCACTGCCGGCGAACGTGGTGAAGGCCCTGAACCAGCTCACCACGTGCCTGAAGACCCAGGGCGTGAAGGTGCCCTCCCCCGTCACCCGGCGCGGCGTCCGCACCACGATCAGGGACCTCCCCTCGGCTAAGCGCTCGTCCGTGATTACCGCCTGCCAGACACAAGTCGATGCGCTCCTGGCCCTGCGGCCGGGGCACTGACCGGGAGGCCGTGCATGTTTTTCACATATCTCCGGCGCGAGCTGCGCCGGCGCTTGCGGCAGGCGATTTTCATCGCACTCGGGCTGGCGGTGGGAATCGGCCTGGTGATCACGGTAACGGCGGCGTCGGATGGCGTGAAGAATGGCCAGGCAGCGGTCCTGCATTCGCTGTACGGCGTGGGCACGGACATCACCGTGACCCAGGCTCCGGCGGCGGGGGCGAGCCGGGCGACCACCTTCGGATTCCGCCAGCAGATCCAGGCGTTCCGCCGGGGGCAGATCGCCGCGGGTACGAAGATCAACATCAACAACCTGGTGAACACCCAGTACGGGACGCTCAAATCCAGTTCGGTCGCCGCGGTGGCCGGGCTGCACAATGTGCGCAGCGCGGTGGGGGGACTCACCCTCAATGACGTCACCGTGACCGGGACGGTCCCGGCGGTCAAGTCCGGCAGCGGCAGCCTCTCGTCGAGCTTCACCACGAACTCGTTCACCGTCGAAGGCGTGGACGTGTCCAACACCTCGCTCGGCGCGCTGAGCGCCGCCACGATGACCGCGGGCACCGGCTTCACGTCCGGCGAGGCCAAGGCCGACGACGCGGTGATCGATTCCAACTACGCGCAGCAGAACAAGCTGAAGGTCGGTAACACGGTCGCGGTGGGCGGGACCACTTTCAAGGTCATCGGTGTCGCCCGGGTGCCCCAGGGCGGCAGCCCGCCGGACGTCTACATCCCGCTGACCCGGGCCCAGGCCATCGGCAAGACCTCCGGGGCCAGCCTGTCCAGCAAGGTGAACACGATCTACGTGTCGGCCGCCAGCGCCACCACCATCCCGGCGGTCCAGACGGAGATCACCAAGACCCTCCCGAAGTCCACCATCACCGACCAGGACAACCTGGCCAGCCAGGTGAGCGGGTCACTGGCCAGCGCGTCCAGCCTGGCCAACAACCTCGGGAAGTGGCTGTCGGTGGCCGTGCTGATCGCCGCGTTCCTGCTGGCCAGCCTGCTGACCATGGCGGCGGTCGCCCGCCGGGTGCGGGAGTTCGGCACGCTCAAGGCGCTCGGCTGGCCGAGCTGGCGGATCATCCGCCAGGTCATGGGCGAGTCGATCACGATCGGCATCATCGGCGGGGCGGCGGGCGTGGCGCTGGGATACGGCGGCGCCGCGCTGATCGACAAGCTCGCCCCGAAACTGTCCGCAACCGTCGGCACGAGCAGCGCGGCCCCGGCCGCGGGGACCGGCGGAGGCGCCTTTGGGTCGCTGCTGCACAGCACTCCGCACACGGTGTCGGTGACCCTGACCGCGCCGGTCACGATCAGCGTGATCGTGCTGGCCGTGCTGCTCGCCATCGCCGGCGGCCTGATCGCCGGCATCTTCGGCGGGTGGCGGGCGGCCCGGCTGCGCCCCGCGGCCGCGCTGGCCAAAGTGGAATGACCCGGCGGACCGAGAGAGGACCCCGATGTACAAGCTGTCTGGCGTGGTGAAGAACTACAAGAAGGGCCGCGGCACGGTGCACGCGCTGCAGGGCGTGGACCTGGTCATCGACGATGCCGAGTGGCTGGCCATCCAGGGCCCCACCGGTCACGGCAAGTCCACCCTGCTGCAGATCCTCGGCGGCCTGGACCGGCCGTCAGCGGGGACGGTGGACCTTGATGGCGTGAACCTGAGCCGGATGCGGGAGTCCAGGCTGACGAGGGTCCGGGCCCGCTCGATCGGGTTCATCTTCCAGACCTTCAACCTCATCCCCACGCTCAATGCGGCGGAGAACGTCGAGGTGGCGCTCGTCCCGCTCAGGGTGAGCGGGGCGGCGCGGAAGGCCCGCGCGGAGCAGGCCCTGCGGTCCGTCGGGCTGGGCGACCGGCTGCGCCACCTGCCGTCGGAGCTGTCCGGCGGCCAGCAGCAGCGGGTGGCGATAGCCCGGGCGCTGGTCAAGGAACCCAGCGTGCTGCTCGCCGACGAGCCCACCGGCAACCTCGACGAGGGGACCCGCGACGAGATCATCGACCTGCTGGAGAACCTGTGGGTGGAACGGGGCCTGACCATGGTGCTGGTCACCCACGACAGCACGGTGGCCGGCCGGGCGCAGCGGCTCGGCCAGATGAATGATGGCCGTCTCACCGTCGTGCCGGTCTCCGGCCAGGCCCGCCAGCCGGGCTCCCGTCCCGCCCTGGGCTGAGGCTGGCGCACCGCACAGGCGCACCTGGCCGGCCGGGCCGGCCAGGTGCGCCTGCCGCTTCCTGCTCAGCCCCGGGTGTCGGCGGCCACCTCGGGCCGCGGCTGCCGGCCGTGCCCGTTGACGTTCTCCTGGCTGGCGAACTGGGTGTGATACAGGCTCGCGTACAGCCCCTCCGCCGCCAGCAGGTCCGCGTGCCGGCCCCGCTCGGTGATCCGGCCGCCGTCCATGACCAGGATCTCGTCCGCCTCGCGGATCGTGGACAGGCGGTGCGCGATGACCAGGGAGGTCCGGCCGGAGAGCGCGGCCTTCAGGGCCCGCTGCACCGCCGCCTCGGACTCCGAGTCCAGATGCGCGGTGGCCTCGTCGAGGACGACGATCGACGGCGCCTTCAGCAGCAGCCGGGCCACCGAGATGCGCTGCTTCTCGCCGCCGGACAGCCGGTAGCCGCGGTCGCCCACGATCGTGTCCAGCCCATCGGGCAGGCCGGAGATGAGGTCCCAGATCTGGGCCGCCCGGCACGCCTCGATCAGCTCGTCCTCGGTGGCGCCCGGCCGCGCGTAGGCCAGGTTGACCCGGATCGTGTCGTGGAACATGTGCGCGTCCTGGGTGACCACCCCGGCCACCGCATGCAGCGATTCCAGCGTGACGTCGCGCAGGTCATGGCCGCCGATGCGCACCGAGCCCTGGTCCGGGTCGTACAGCCGGCTGACCAGGTGGGTGGTGGTGGTCTTGCCGGCCCCGGACGGGCCGACCAGCGCGGTGAGTGTGCCCGTGGGCACGCGGAAGCTGAGTCCGTGCAGCACGCCGGCGGATGAGTCGGGGCGCTCCGGGATCCCCCGCCGCCGCATGAGCGTTTCCAGCGACGCCAGGGCCACGTCCTTCGCGGCCGGATAGCGGAACGAGACCCCCTCGAACTCGATGTCCGGCGCGGCGCCGTCACGGCCACTGGTGCGGGGCAGCGCCACCGCGCCCGGCCGCTCCGAGACCAGCGGCTTCAGGTCCAGCACCTCGAAGACCCGGTCGAAGCTGACCAGCGCCGTCATCACCTGCACCTGCACGTTGGTCAGCTGGCCGATCGGCGCGTACACCCGCAGCAGCAGGGTACTCAGCGCCACCAGGGTGCCGAGCTGGAAGGCGCCCCGGATGACCAGGCTGCCGCCGACCCCGTAGACGACGGCGGTGGCCAGCGCGGCGAGCAGGGTGAGCACGATGACCAGCGTCTGGCCGTACATCGCGGTGACCACGCCGATATCCCGGACCCTGGCCGCCCGGTCGGCGAACAGGTCCGACTCTTCCCTGGGCCGGCCGAACAGCTTGACGAGCATGGCCCCGGCCACGTTGAACCGCTCGGTCATCATCGTTCCCATGGCCGCATCCAGTTGCATCCCCTCCCGGGTCAGCCGCTGGAGCTTGCGCCCGATCACCCGGGCCGGCAGCAGGAAGAGCGGGATGAGGACCAGCGCGATGAGGCTGACCTGCCAGGACAGGTAGAACATCGTGATCAGGATGACGGCCAGGCTGAGGATGTTGCCCACCAGGCTGGACAACGTGACCGTGATCGCCTGCTGCGCCCCGATCACGTCCGTGTTCAGCCTGGACACCAGCGCGCCCGTCTGCGCCCGGGTGAAGAAGGCGATCGGCTGCTGCTGGACATGGCTGAACACCTGGGTACGCAGGTCGTAGACCACGTCCTGGCCGATCCGCGCCGAGAACCAGCGGATGGCATAACCGAGGAACGCATCGAATATCGCGACGCCAGCGACCGCGACCGCGATCCCGATCACCACCGCCTCGTCATGGGGCAGGATTCCCCGGTCGATGATCGCCCGCAGCAGCAGCGGATTGACGACCGTAATCACCGCGTCAAGGCTGGTGGCCAGCAGGAACACGGCCAGGTGCAGGCGGTGCGGCCGGACGTAGGTCAGGATCCTGCGGACCGTGCCGGGTTTGAGTTTCTGCTGGGTGATGGACGCGTCCTGGTTGCGGAAGGCCCGCATCATCCGCACGTTGCCCTGGGGATACATGACCGTGGACCTCCGGGTTCAGAGCGGGATGTTGCCGTGCTGGCCGCGGCCCGGCGGGGCCGCCGTCGCGCTGCTGGTCACGCGGGGGCCGCCGAGCGCTTCTTCGGCGGGCCGACCTGCTCCGCGACCTGCGCCGCCCACCCGGACGGATCGGCGAACCCGATGAACTGGCCAAGTTCGGCCAGCTGGGTCACCGGGTCGGCGAGGATGTCCTCGTAACGCACCCGGAGCAGCTCGCGCGGCTGGAGATCGGCCAGCGCCTGCTCGGCCGAGCCGTTCATCTGCGCGATCGTGGTCTCGTAGAAGCCCAGGTCGTAGTCCAGTTCCCGGAGGGTCTGCGCGGTGAGGTTCTCCGGCAGGAGGCGGCGCATCTCGTCGGGCAGCTCGTCCGGGAGGGCCCGCTCCAGGACCCGGACGTAGGGATCGGCACCGTACCGCTGGTGGAACTGGTTCCGGATCGCGGACAGCTGGAACACCGGGTGCTTGCTCATCGACAGCGCCGTGTCCGCGGTATTGCGGGTCAGGTAGATGACCCTGGCGTCGGGATTCACCGACAGCCAGGGATAGGCCACCATGCTGGACGCGCCGGTCCGCTCCACCCAGCGGCGCCGTCCCTCCAGCCCGGCCACCAGGTCCAGCAGCATCCGGTGATGCAGGCCGACCGGCTGGGTCGGGAACT
>JAWWPY010000365.1:0-4606 GCA_033854735.1 Streptosporangiaceae bacterium
GGCACGGTGGGGCAGTGGTCGGGGATATAGGTCAGCACCGAGTGCCCGTCGCTGACCCGGTAGCCGTAGGTCCGGCCGCCCTTGTGCGGCACCTCGCGGGCCTCCACCGTGAACCCCTCGGCCTTGACCTGTCCCGGGGCCAGGGAGCCGAACGTCCAGTCGCCGCGCAGCCCGTCCGGGCCGATCGGGAAGTGCGGCGGGGACATGCCGCGGGCCAGCGCCGCGGCCGCGCTTTCGCCGGACTCCTGGGCCGGCAGCAGCAGGGTGACCCGGGCGTCCTCCCGGTCGCCTGCCCGGAAGAACGGCAGCCCGTGCACATGGTCCCAGTGCAGGTGGGTGAGGAGGATGGTGCCGGTGAAAGGCCGTCCGCCGAGCAGCGGGGTGACCTGGCGCAAGCCGGTGCCCGCATCCAGCACGAGCGCCGGCCCGGCCGCGTCGTCGTGGCTGATGGCCACGCTTGAGGTGTGCCCCCCGTAGCGGAGGAACTCCGCTCCTGGTGCGGGCGTTGAGCCGCGCACACCGCAGAGGTGTACGCGCACGTCAGCCCCGGCCGGCGTCTTCGCGCCGGTGCCCCCCGGACAGTTCCACGAGCGCCTCGTGGTCGAACTGGCTGGCTTCGGCCGACGCCACCCGGCAGTCGGTCACCGCCGCCAGGGTGGACGTGCGGACGCCGCCTTCCAGGTGGGCCCGCTCGCCGAGCATCGCCCCGGGACCGTACTCCGCAAGCTGCTCGCCGTCGCGTTCCACCCGGACGACTCCGTCCAGCACCAGGTAGACCGAGGTTCCCGGTTCGCCCTGGCGGACCAGCGTCTCGCCCGCGCGGGACCGGCTGATCACCGGCTTGGCCGCGCCGTGCATGAGCTGCACGGACAGCGCCCGCTCCAGGGCGGACTCGACCGCGGTGACCAGCGCCGGGGAATCCTCGTCGCCCCACGGGCTGTGCTTGCCGAACGACGTGCCGGACCAGCCGGCGTAGTCGGTCAGGCCGGACTTGTGGCTCAGGCGGCCGTCCGCACCGTAGACCCAGTGCCGGGGGAACGCGCTCGCCCCGGTCATTGCGGGCTCGGCGGTGCCGTCGGCGTGCAGGGTCAGCGTGAGCGTGGTCCACACCAGCGGGGCCAGCCACTGCACGTAGGGGGGGTGCTTGACCGGCCGGGGCATCGGCACCCCGGTGCGGCCGCCGACGGTCTGCACGAATCGCACCCAGCCCGGCCCGTGCTCGGGTGGTCGCTGGATGTCGGGCAGCTTCACGGCCTGGAAGCGGTAGCGCAGGCCGGCCAGCTGGACCGTGGTGGAGCCGATCAGGCCGGACCCGGCGTAGCCGGCGTCACTGATCTGCCCGTCGTCGCCGACCTCGATCCAGGCCCGCAGCGCGTTGGCGAACCGGAACCGGTCCGCCGCGCGGAGTTCCTCGAGGTCCTCGAGTTCCGCGTGCGGCGGCTCGTCGTAGTGGCTGAATCCCGAGTCGAACGCCACCCGGCTGGCGCCGGTGACGGCCTCGGACGGGATCCACGAGACTGAGGTAACGCTGCTTTCTTGTCGCATATCCCCAGGCTCGTCCCCCGCGCGCGCAGTGTCGAGGAGGGCAGTATGCCTGTCCTGACCTGGGGATACTCGTGGTGACACTACTGTAAGCCGGTAGCTAGCCGGGGAGCCTCAAGCGATACGGAGCCCACCCCGCTGGGCGACGCCATCGCCCACGATGGGCGGATCGCCAAGACCCTGCACATCCTGCGCCGGGCGGGGCCGTGTTTCCTGGGCGAGTAACTTTACCTTCCGGATGGTAAAGTTATGAGATGCGACCAAGCTCGAGGATCCAGATTCTGCAGGCCGCGGTGCGGGTGACCGAGCGGCACGGCATCACCGCCCTGACCCTGGAGGCGGCGGCCGAGGAGGCCGGCCTGACCAAGCCCGGGCTCATGTACCACTTCCGCACCCGCGACGACCTGCTGATAGCGATCCAGCGGCACCTGACCGGAACGTGGGAGGAGCAACTGCTCGCGGAACTGGGCAAGCCGCTGGAGCAGTCGACGGCGCAGGAGCGCGCGGCGGCCTATGCGCGGGTCAATGCGCACGGCTCAGCCAGCAAGGCGGACCTGGCGTTCATGGTGGAATCGGCAACCAGCTCCGAGCTGGCGCAGGTGTGGAACGACCTGATGGCGCGCTGGGTGCCCCAGCCGTCGGTGCCCGATCCGGCACAGCTGGACCTGTTCCTCGCGCGGCTGGCCGCCGACGGCCTGTGGCTGTTCGAGGCGACCAGGCCGGCCCCGCTCGCCCCCGAGGTCAAGGAAGCCCTGCTCCGCAGGATCGCCGCGCTCACCGGACCACCGGCCTGACGCGCCCGTGCCCGGCACCGCACAGCCCATCTCCACCCGGAAGCCGTAGGTGCACCATGAGCAAGACACAACGCTGGCTGGTCCTGGCCACCGTCTCGGCGGGACTGCTGATGGTCTCGGTGGATACGACGGTGCTCTACACCGCCCTGCCCACCCTGACCAGTGACCTGCAGGCCGACGCCTCGCAGAAACTGTGGATCATCAACGCGTACCCGCTGGTGATGGCGGGGCTGCTGCCCGGCGCGGGCACGCTTGGAGACCGCATCGGCCACAAGCGGATGTTCCTCACCGGCCTGGCCCTGTTCGCGGCCGCCTCCCTCCGGCTTCTCGTTCCGCCCCGTTCGCGGGGCTGGACCAGGAAGGCAGGGCCAGCTCCTAGTGTCGCCGGGAGCCAGGCTGGTGAGCTCGGCAATCGCCTCGGGCGAGGGGCGTTCATGGCCGAGAACGATCTTCTGGTCAGCGGCTTCGAGCCGGATCCTCCCCGAGGCTAGACCGGGATCTTGATGAGCAGTGTGGTGCCGCCCCTAGGGGGGCTGGTGACGCCGAGCGTGCCGCCGACCGCCTCGATGCGGTCGCGGAGCCCGGTCAGCCCGGACCCCTGGGCGGGGTCGGCGCCGCCGATCCCGTCGTCGCGGATCGCCAGCCACAGGGTCGTGTCGGGTGCGTCGAGTTCGATGTGCACGGCGGAGGCGCGCGCGTGCTTGGCCGCGTTGGCCAGCGCCTCCGATACCGCGTAGTACGCCGCGACCTCCACATGACCCGGCAGCCGCCGTCCGGTGCGCAGGTCTAGCTCGACTGGCACGGCGGACCGGCGGGCTAGCGCTTTGAGCGCCGGTGTCAGGCCCCGCTCGGACAAGACCGCGGGGTGGATGCCGTGGGAGATCTCCCGCACCTGGTCGAACACGCCGGTGACCCGCTCGGCGATGCGCGACAGGCTGCCTTGTTGCTCGGGCGGCACCGCCTCCTGGACTTGGCGCAGGTCCAGTATCAGCGACACCAGCTGCTGCTGGGTGCCGTCGTGCAGGTCACGTTCGATCCGCCGCCGGGTGTCATCCGCGGCCGCGACGATGCGCGCGCGGGAGGCCATCAGCTCAGCGCGGCTGTCGGCGTTCGCGATCGCCGTCGCCACCAGCTCCGTGAACGAGGCCAGGCGCGCCTCGGTGTCCGGCGGCAGCGGCTGTTCCAGGGTCGAGGAGGCGCCGATCATGCCCCAGAGATGGCCCTCGACGATGACCGGCGCTCCGACTGCCGTGTTGTAGCCCACCTTGCGGGCGATGTAGCCGGACGGGCCCGAGTAGTTGTCGGCAATGTGGTCGAGCCGGGCCGGGCGGCCGGTCTCGAACACGAGCGTGCCGAGGTTATGGCCGCCGAGCATCCACCGGCTGTCGACTGGAGGAACATAGTCGACTGCCTTGCCCCAGGTGGCAACGTAGGTAAACATGCCGTCGGGGTCGTACCGGATGATGCCCGCCACATTGACCGGAAGCAGCCGCGCGATCTCCTCAATGACCGCCGCGAACACCTCCTTCGGCGGCACCCCACGCGCCACCAATGTCGCGACGCGGCGCAACGCCGCCTGCTCCTCAGCTAGCCGGGTGAGCTCGGCGCGGCTGTCGGTGTTCGCGATCGCCGTCGCCACCAGCTCGGTGAAGGAGGCCAGGCGCGCCTCGGTGTCGGACGGCAGCTGCTGATCTCGGGTGTAAGCCACCAGGATGAGGCCCCACGGCTGCCCCTCGACGCCGATCGGCACGCCCACCGACGAGCGGAAACCCCAGTCCTGAGCGCCAGTGTTCCCGATGCTGCCCGTGACGCCGACGTAGGCGTCCAGCCGGGCGGGCCGCCCCGTCCTCAGCGTCAGCGTGCTCACGTTCCGGCCGCCGACCTTGAACCGGCTGCCGGCCGGACTCGGCAGAGCGACGCCAGTGGCAGTCCACCCGCCGACGACCGTGATCATGTCCTCCGGATCGGACCGGATCAGGACCGTGTAGTCGACCTCCAGCAGCCCGCCAACCTCCCCGGCGACCGCCGCGAACACCTGCTCCGGCGGAGTCGCCTGGGCCACCAGCACCGCCACCCGCCGCAGCGCGGCCTGCTCCTCGGCCAGCCGGGCGAGGGCAGCGCGGCCGTCGGTGTTCGCGATCGCCGTCGCCACCAGCTCGGTGAACGAGGCCAGGCGTGCCTCGGTGTCCGCCGGCAACGGCTGCTCCCGATGCGAAGCAACGGGGATCAGGCCCCACAGACGGCCCTCAACGATGACCGGCGTCCCGACC
>JAWWPY010000366.1:0-2908 GCA_033854735.1 Streptosporangiaceae bacterium
ACGTGTCCAACCTGCAGGGCACGCACGTGGTCGCGTCCATGGTCGTGTTCGAGGACGGCCTGGCCCGCAAGAGCGAGTACCGGCGGTTCAGCATCCGGGGCCTCGACGGGACCGACGACGTGGCCGCGATCCACGAGGTGATCCTGCGCCGGTTCCGCCGCTACCTGGACGAGCGGGAGGCGACCGGCGAACTCGACGTGCTCGGCGACCCGGAGATTTCCGCCGAGGAGGCCCAGGCCTCCGCCGAGGCGGCCCGGCAGCGCAAGTTCGCCTACCCGCCCAACCTGGTGGTGATCGACGGCGGCCCGGCCCAGGTCGCGGCGGCGGCGCGGGCACTCGAGGAGCTCGGCATCGAGGACGTCGCGGCCTGCGGGCTGGCCAAGCGGCTGGAAGAGGTCTGGCTGCCCGGCGAGGACTCGCCGGTGATCCTGCCCCGGACGAGCGAGGGCCTGTACCTGCTGCAGCGGGTCCGTGACGAGGCCCACCGCTTCGCCATCACGTACCACCGGGCAAAACGGTCAAAGGCTCTCGCGGTCAGCGAGCTTGACTCGGTCCCGGGACTAGGCCCGGCGCGGCGGGCTACGCTGCTACGGCACTTCGGCTCGGTGCGCAGGCTCGCCAGCGCCTCAGAGGCGGAGATCGCCGGGCTTCCTGGCATCGGCCCGCGCGTCGCGAGCACGGTGCTCGCCGCGCTGCGGCCACTCACGGAGCCGGCCGCAGACCAAACGGGGGATAGGGACAGCGCGCAGAATGGCATTGACCGCGGGGGAGCAGGACGGCCATGACCATGGCCAGGAGCATGACCAGGGCGCAGAGGGGAGGCGCCATGAGGCGCGCAGCTGACCCGGCGGGGACGCCGGTGAACGGGCCGGGCCGCACGTGAGCGCGCATGACGAGCGTGCCGAGGCGGCACCGGGCCCGGACATCGTGATCATCACCGGGATGTCCGGCGCGGGGCGCAGCACCGCGGCCAAGTCGCTGGAGGATCTCGACTGGTTCGTGGCCGACAACATTCCGCCCGGCCTGCTGCCGACCATGATCGAGCTGGCCCGCCGGGCCGTCGGCGCGGTGCCGCGGATCGCCGCCGTGATGGACGTGCGCAGCCGGGCGTTCTCCACCGACCTGCAGTCGGCCATCGGCGAGCTGGCCGCCCGGGGAGTCCGGCCGCGGGTGGTGTTCCTGGAGGCCGCCGACGACACCCTGGTCCGCCGGTTCGAGAGCGTCCGCCGCCCGCACCCGCTCCAGGAGGACGGCCGGGTGGTGGAGGGCATCGCCGCGGAGCGGGAGCTGCTCCGCGGCGTCCGGGAAGAGGCCGACCTGGTCATCGACACCTCGGCGCTGAACGTGCACGAGCTGCGGGCCCGGATGCACGACGCGTTCAGCGCCGATGCGTCGGCCACGGTGCGGGTGAACGTGGTGTCCTTCGGTTACAAGTACGGGCTGCCGGTCGACGCCGACATCGTGGCCGACTGCCGGTTCCTGCCCAACCCGCGCTGGGTGGCCGACCTGGCCGCACTGACCGGGCAGGACGAGCGGGTCCGTGACTACGTGCTCAGCCGGCCCGGAGCCGCGGAATTCCTGGATTCCTACCTGTCCGCGCTGCGGGTCGTGCTGGCCGGCTACGAGCGGGAGGGCAAGCGCTTCGTCACGCTGGCCATCGGCTGCACGGGCGGCAAGCACCGCAGCGTGGCGGTCGCCGAGCAGATCGCCAGCCAGCTGAGCGAAAAGGGGCCGACTGTCCAGGTCGTGCACCGGGATCTGGGGCGCGAATGACGGCTGGCCCCGCTGACCCCGGCGCCCGCAGCTCCAGTCCCTCCACCACGGGCCAGGCCGACGTGGGCATGGCTCCCTCCGTCCGGCCGCTGAACCCCAAGGTGGCCGCGCTCGGTGGCGGTCACGGCCTGTTCGCCGCCCTGTCGGCGCTGCGCCGGGTGACCCGGCAGCTCAGCGCGATCGTGACCGTGGCCGACGACGGGGGCTCCAGCGGCAGGCTGCGCCGCCAGTACGGGGTTCTGCCGCCTGGTGACCTGCGGATGGCGCTCGCGGCGCTGTGCGGCGACGATGCCTGGGGCACCACCTGGAGCCGGGTGGTCCAGCACCGCTTCACCGGAGGGGAGACCGAGCTCGGCGGGCACGCGGTCGGCAACGTGCTGATCGTGGCGCTGTGGGAGCTGCTCGGCGATACCGTGCAGGGGCTGGACTGGGTGGGCCGCCTGCTCGGCGCGTACGGCCGGGTGCTGCCCATGGCGTCCGTCCCGCTCGACCTGGTGGCCGAGGTGCAGGGGGCCGACCCGGAGCGCCCGCTCGCGCTGAGCACGGTACGTGGCCAGGTCGCCTGCGCGTCCACCACCGGCCGGGTCCGCTCGGTGTCCCTGATTCCGGAGGACCCGCCCGCCTGCCCGGAGGCGGTCACTGCGATCCTGGACGCCGACTGGGTGGTGCTCGGGCCTGGTTCGTGGTTCACCAGCGTCCTGCCCCACCTGATGGTTCCTGAACTGGCCCAGGCCCTGGTCAGCACGCCGGCCCGGCGGATCGTGGCCCTGAACCTGGTCGCGCAGCCCGGCGAGACGGAGGGATTCTCCCCGCAGACGCACCTGGAGGTGCTGGCCGACCACGCACCACAACTGAAAGTTGACATCGTGCTCGCCGATCGGGGGGCCGCGGGGGGCGCGGCCGCCGAGCTGGAGAAGGCGGCGGGCTTGCTGGGTGGCCGGCTGGTCCTGGCCGACCTGGCCATGCGCGATGGAACACCACGCCACGCCCCGCGTCAGCTGGCCGGGGCGTTCGCAGAGATCATCGAGGGGGAGTGATGCCGATGGCGATGACCGGCCTGGTCAAAGACGAGCTCAGCCGTGTGACGGTGCTCAAACCATGCTGCCGCAAGGCGGAAGTGTCCGCGCTGCTGCGG
>JAWWPY010000367.1:0-3059 GCA_033854735.1 Streptosporangiaceae bacterium
ATTGCCAGTTTACGCCGCCGGTGTCTTGACATGTGCCGCGTGGGGAGCCAGAGTAAGTGGCAATCGGTTGCCAGGAGGTTTCCATGCCCCGTATCAGCTACGTCGAACCGAGCACGGTCACCGATCCCGGTCTCGCCGCGCTCCTTGAGGAGTCCCGGACGTACGGCACCCCGCGGCTGGAGAGCCAGGCCATCCGGGCCCACGTGCCGGCCGTCCTGCGGACCTTCGCCGCGTCCTGGCAGCAGGTGTTCCGCGAAGGCGTCCTCGATCATCGGATCAAGGAACTCGCCCGCGTGTATGTCGCGAAATCGCTCGAGTGCGGGTACTGCGCCGGCCAGCGGTCCCACATCGCGGCCGCGCAGGGCGTCACGGAGGACAAGTACGACGACATCATCGACTTCCGCCGCTCCGATCGCTACGACGACCGCGAGCTCGCGGCGTTGCGCTGGGCCGAGGCGATCGCCTGGGACCCCAGCAGCGCTGACGACGATCTCTGGACGGAGCTGCACGCGCACTTCACTGAGCCCGAACTGGTCGAGCTGGGCTACTTCATCGGCCTGACCATGGGCCAGCAGCGGTTCCTGAAGACGCTCGGAATCAAGCACGGGGATCTGGGCACGGACAGCCTGGCCGGCCTCGCCCCGGACGTCGCCCGCCAGCTGGCAGACCAGAAGGCGGGCGTGACCGGCTGAGGCAGGCGAGTCCATCCTGGGCACAAGCCGCCGCCTTCGCTGCCCGGGTCCTCGGCCCGCAGCGGAAGACGGATCTCGCCGCGGCTGCCTCTGCGAGGAGGCGGTGGACACAGGCCCGGAGGGACACCTGCCCCACAGTCGTCGCATTCTCAGCCGGCAACGACTATTACGCCTCGGCGGCGCTTAGCCAGCACAGCAGTCCCGCGGCAGCATCCATGCTTTTCCGGCCTATTAACTAGATTTGGGCTAGTCTCCCTGCGTGGCTACGGACATGCCCATAGGCGCGAGACCTACCCGGCTGGCCGCCTGGCGGGAGGGCCACGAGCAGGTAAGCCAAGGCTGGCCACACCGGTGGCTGGTCGGGATGCTGGCCGCCCTGACCGCGGCCGGCTACTCGGTGTACTGCCTGACCCGCTACTACACCTTTCATTACAACGCATACGACCTGGTGATCTTCGACCAGGCCGTCCGGTCGTACGCGCACTTCCGGCCCGGAATCTCGATTATCAAAGGGGTACACAACGGGTTCGGCCCGCACTTCTCGGTGCTCGGTGATCACTGGTCGCCGATAGATGCCTCGCTCGCCCCGCTCTACTGGCTCTATGGCAATCCGCAAACCCTGCTCATAGCGCAGTCGGTCCTTTTCGCGCTGGCGATCCCGCCGCTGTGGATATTCACCCGCCGGGCGTTCGGCGGCGGCCGGCAGGCGACCGCAGCGGCCTACCTGGTATCCGTTGCGTACGGGCTGAGCTGGCCGATCGCCGAGGCAGCGCGCGTCGGCTTCCACGAGGTCGCGTTCGCGCCGGTGCTGACCGCGGTAGCGCTGGAACGCCTCCAGGCGGGCCGGCTGCGCAGCGCGCTGATCGCGCTGGGCGCGCTGCTTCTCGTCAAAGAGGACATGGGCCTGCTCGTCGCCGGGATCGGCGCCTCTCTCGCGCTGTCGCGCCCGGGCATGGTGCCCCGGCAGCGACTGGTCGCCACCGGGCTGATCGTGGTGGGACTGGCCGACACCGGGCTGGCCACGTTCGTGCTGATCCCGGCCATGGGCGGGCGTTCGGGCTACTACTGGGCGTACACCGAACTGGGCAGCAACGCCCAGCAGGCCGCGGGGCACCTGATCACCCACCCCGTCGGCTCGCTGCGGCTGCTCGTCAGCCCGCAAGTCAAGCTCGACACGATCCTCTGGCTGTTCGGGGCATTCTGCTTCCTCCCGCTGCTGTCCCCCCTTTCGCTGGCCACGGTGCCGCTCCTGGCCGAGCGCATGCTGGGGGCAAAATTCCCTAACTGGTGGACCACCGACTATCAGTACAATGCGTACCTTGTGGTCCTCCTGGCCTGTGCCGCCGTCGATGGCGCCGCCCGGCTCAGCCGCTGGTCGGTGTGGGTCAGGCAGCGCCTGCCTGCCCGCCGCGGGCCGCCAGCGGCCGGCCCGGTTGCGGCAGGCACCGCTGCGGCAGGGGCGGCATCGGGCCCGGTGGTGGACGGGCCGGTGCCGTGGGGGCGGGTCCCCCGGGCCGGCCGCGCGGTCTCCCTCGGCTGCGCGGCGGCACTATGCGCCGCCGCGGTGCTCCTCGTGCCGCGGTTCCCGCTGGGAGGCCTCCTCCACCCGTCGTTCTACGAGCGGAATGCGCGGATGACCGCGGCCGCCGCGGCGGTCAGCGCCGTTCCGGCCGGGGTCACCGTGGAGGCAGCGGGCGGGATCGGGCCCCATCTGTCGGCCCGGGACACCGTCCTGCTGTGGGACGGGGAGAACAGACCACGCTGGGAGCCCTGGGTCGTCGCGGATGTGGGTCAACGCGAGTTCACGTTCGCCAGCATCAGAGCGGAGAAGCAGCGGGTCGCGCTGCTCAGGCGCCATGGCTACCTAGTCACTTTCGACCGGAGGGGATACATCGTGCTGCACCGGAGCAGCGCCCGGCCGTCCCGGGTGTCCGCGGGATGAGCGCCGAGACCGAGGCCAGCGACTCTTCGGCGCCCCCCGCCGGCGTGGCTGCCGTCGACGGCGACCGGACGGCCGAGGCACCGAGTGCGGCCGGCCGCCTGCTGGGCCGGCTGTCCGTGCTCCCGGCGCTGGTGGCGATGGCCTGGCTGCTGACCGGGCTGCCTCTGCTGATGCTGGGCTGGTTCACCTGGCCGCTGATGGTGGCGCTGTCCGTGCCGGTGGCGGCCGTGGCCGTGATATCCGGTCTGCGGTGGATCCCGGACCGATGGCCGGGCACCCTGCCAGTGCCCGGCACCAGGCAGGCGAGCACGCCGTGGTGGGCGGTGGCCGGCGTCATCGCGGTGGCTATCGCATTCGGCGCCGAGCAGCTGATCTATCACTCCCAGCAGATCATCATCGTCCGCGATCCCGCGTCCTACATCCAG
>JAWWPY010000368.1:0-3418 GCA_033854735.1 Streptosporangiaceae bacterium
TGCTGTCCGGCTTCCTGACCCCGGGCGGCGCACCGTCGTTCGGCTGGACCGCGTACGCGCCGCTGAGCAACCAGATCTACACGCCGGGCGTGGGCGCCGACATGTGGATCATGGGACTGGTGCTGTCCGGGCTGGGCACGATCCTGTCTGGTGTCAACTTCGTCACCACGATCATCTGCATGCGGGCGCCCGGCATGACCATGTTCCGGATGCCGATCTTCACCTGGAACATCCTGCTCACCAGCATGCTGGTGCTGCTCGCGTTCCCGGTCCTGGCGGCCGCGCTGCTGGTCCTCGAGATCGACCGCAAGCTCGGCGCGCAGGTGTTCACTGCCGCCAACGGCGGCGCCATTCTCTGGCAGCATTTGTTCTGGTTCTTCGGGCATCCGGAGGTCTATATCGTCGCGCTGCCGTTCTTCGGCATCGCCACCGAGGTCCTGCCGGTGTTCAGCCGCAAGCCGATCTTCGGCTACAAGGGCCTGGTCGGCGCGACCATCGCGATCGCGGGGCTGTCCATGACCGTGTGGGCGCACCACATGTTCACCACCGGCGCCGTGCTGCTGCCGTTCTTCTCATTCATGACGTTCCTGATCGCGGTGCCCACCGGGGTGAAGTTCTTCAACTGGGTAGGCACGATGTGGCGCGGCCAGCTCACGCTCGAGCCGCCGATGCTGTTTTCCATCGGGTTCCTGGTCTCGTTCCTGTTCGGCGGCCTGACCGGGGTCATCCTGGCCTCACCGCCGCTGGACTTCCACGTCAGCGACTCCTACTTCGTGGTCGCCCACTTCCATTACGTCCTGTTCGGCACCGTGGTGTTCTGCATGTTCAGCGGCTTCTATTTCTGGTGGCCCAAGTTCACCGGCAAGATGCTGGACAACACGCTCGGCAAGTGGCATTTCTGGACGCTGTTCATCGGGTTCAACATGACGTTCCTGGTGCAGCACTGGATCGGCGTCGAGGGGATGCCGCGCCGGGTGGCGAACTACCCGTTCCTGCCGGCCGACGTGACCACACTGAACCAGATCTCCAGCATCGGCTCGTGGATCCTGGGCGCGTCCACGTTCTTCTTCCTCTACAACGTCTACAAGACCTGGAAGTACGGCGAGCAGGTCACCGTGGACGACCCGTGGGGTTACGGGAACTCGCTGGAGTGGGCGACGTCCTGCCCGCCGCCGCGGCACAACTTCACCCGTATCCCGCGTATCCGCTCCGAGCGGCCCGCCTTCGACCTGCATTACCCGCACATCCAGTCCGGGCGGACCCACCAGCAACGGGTTCTGGAGAACCAGAAATGAAGTTTGAGGGATCCCTGTTCGTCGGCTGCGCGATCTTCTTCGGCGGCGCGGACATCGTCTACTGGTACTTCTCCAAGGACCCGACGGGCACCGTCGCGCTGGCGCTGGCCGTGGGCCTGGCCTTCCTGACCGGGTTCTACCTGCTGTTCACCGGCCGGCGGCTGCCCGAACGGCCCGAGGACAACCCGGACGGCGAGATCGAGGAGGGCACCGGCGAGCTGGGGTTCTTCAGCCCGCACAGCTGGTGGCCGCTGTACGTGGGCCTGGCCGCCGCCATCGCCGCCATGGGGGTGGCCATCGGGTGGTGGATGTTCCTGATCGGCCTGCTGGCCCTCTTCCTCACCACGATCGGCTTCGTGTTCGAGTACTACCGCGGCGTTTATGCTCACTGAGCCCTCTTTTCCCGCGGGCCGCACCAATCCCGCCAGCCTCCCGCCGCACTAGATTTCGTCGTGATCATGGGGTTTGGTGTCGCTACCCGGACACCACTCCCATGATCACGAAAGTCCCTGCGCCGACACCCTTCTCCGCTGGCTTGCCGCCCCTTTCCCCGGGCGTATGCTCTTGGCTGCGCTGATTACTTAGCGTAACGAAATCATTACGGAATCCGCCGTCGGCCGAGGCCGGGCGGAAGGGGTTGGGGCAGCCAGCGGGCGCCAGAGGGGTCGGATCGTGTCGGGGGATATACCGGGGAGTTTCCGCGTGCGCGCGCACCGCGGATGGAGTCAGTGCATCGCAGCCAGGGCGGAGACCGTCAGCCTGGCCCAGAAGGCGAGCCTGGGCGGGAAAGCGGGCCAGGCCGGGAGAGGGAGCCTGGCCGGGAGAGGGAGCCTGGCCGCAGCGCCTGCCTGGGTGGGGGCCGGCCTGGCCGGGGCCGGGGCGGCTGGCCTGCTGGTCATCGCGGGGTGCGCCGGGGGAGGGGTGGCCGCCCAGAGGCCGGCCGCGCGGGTCACCATCGTCAGCGGCAACCTGACGTTCAGCTCGGCCGCCGCCGGGGCGCGGGGCGTCGCCGCCCCAGCCTCCCGCGCCGTTGGCCACCGGGCGGGCAGCGCCGTTGTCGCGGGCCTGAGCGGCCCTGGGACGCGCGCCACGGCATCGGGCGGCATCAGCCGGGCCCGTGCCGCGCAGGCGGCCAGCGGCCGTTCCAGGGCCTCCGGCGGGGCGGCAGCGCCCGTGGACCTGCGGCCCGACCTGGGCGTCCGGGTCGGGGTCCGGGACGGCAGGCTGACCGGGGTGAGCGTGCGCACGGTCGCCGCAAACACGGTCGCCGGAACCACGGTCGCCGGAACCACGGTCGCACGCAAGACCGTCGCCGGCCAGACCGTCGCCGGAACGACCCTGGCCGGGACGTACGCCCCGGGCTCCCGTAGCTGGCGCACGCGCTGGGCGCTGGCGCCGACGCAGACCTACCGGGTCACCGCGACGGCCGTCGATGCCCACGGCCGGCGCACCGTCATGGCCAGCACCTTCCGCACGCTGCAGCCCCGCCGCACGTTCACCGCCGCCACGATCCTCGGCGCCGGCCAGACCGTCGGCGTGGGCATGCCCATCATGATCAATTTCAGCCGGCCCATCACCGACCGGGCCGCCGTGGAGCGCGCGCTGCAGATCTGGTCGAGCAAGCCGGTCACCGGGGCCTGGTACTGGGTGAACAGCACGAGCGTGTGGTTCCGGCCCCGGCACTACTGGCCCGTGCACACCCACGTGCGCTTCACCGCGCACCTGGCGGGCCTGCAGGGCGCACCGGGCGTCTACGGCCGGTCCGACCTGACCCAGCACTTCCGGATCGGTGACTCGCTCATCGCGGTGGCCAGCGCCGCCACGCATCACATGAAGGTCTGGTGGAACGGCAGGCTGGCCGGCGACTGGCCGGTCAGCACCGGGCGGCCCGGGATGGACACCCCGGACGGCCGGTACCTGTCCTTCGCCAAGGGCAGCCCGGTGGACATGAACTCGGCCAGCTACGGTGTGGGCCCCGGGATGCCCGGCTACTACAACGAGCTGGTCTACGACGCCGTCCAGTTCACGTTCAGCGGCGACTACGTGCACAGCGCCCCGTGGTCCGTGGGCGAGCAGGGGCTCATCAACGTGAGCCACGGCTGCGTCAACGTCGCCCCGGGCTA
>JAWWPY010000369.1:0-2689 GCA_033854735.1 Streptosporangiaceae bacterium
TACAGTAGACGGGGAGTGGCCCTAGCGGCCGGCCCCGAGCTTCCCGCCGGGCTAGGTCACACTTGGTCTGCGCAGCTCGGCGGGGCGGCCGGCGGATCGCCAGCGGCCGGTGCCTGTACTTGCCAGAAAACGAACAGCCGATGAGAGTGCTCTCAGTGACCGTGAACGAACCCGGCAGGCCGGCCAGGCAGCCACCGCGAGCCAGGCGGGAGCGCCCGGCCGAGGAAGCCTGCGATCTGGCAGATGCGCTTGCCCGGCTGCATCTGCTGACCCGCCTCTGGCAGTGCTTTCTCGCCGCCCATAGGCAGATCGTCGGGCAGCTTGCTGATGAGATGCTGACCGAGCATCAGCTCCCGCTCGAGTGGTTCGACGTCCTCGTGCACCTCGCCGACCTGCCCGGCATGCGCGGACTCCAGAAAGAGCTGCGGGACCGGATGCTGCTCAGCGAGAGCGGCGTGAGCCGGCTGCTCGCGCTGATGGGAAAGGCCGGAGTCATCACCCGCAGGTCGGCCGGCGACGGCCAGCAGCCCGCACCGCTTGAAGCTGCCCGGCCGGAGGACCAGGCCGGAATACCAGGCGAGGAAGAGCCGGTTTACACGTGCAGGCCCCCTGGCTGGGGCTGCACGCCCGCTCCCTGGGCGTCGTCCCCGGACGTACTGGGCCTATTGCCGGGGCGGTACGGCCGAGCCGGAACGCCGCCCGATGGCGGAGGCCCCTGGAGGGAGCGATCAGATGTACGCGACCGCAAATACCGTACGAACGGGCCTTAACCCCCGGGACGCCAGCCTCCGGACGTGGTCCACATCGTCGGTGGCGCCGGACGAGGCGACCGCGTACTGGCGAGAGGTCGTCCGCCAGCTGTGCGTCCAGATGGGGATAGAGCCGACGCCGGGCACTGTTTTCTGCGGGGAGATCCGCCGCCGCGAGTACGGGGACTTCGCGCTCGCCGTCAGCCGGGCGAGCGGGGGGACATGGCGCCGTACCCCCTCGCACATCGCCCGCGGCGGTGACGGCGAGTACCTGTGCGTAACCGTCTTGACCCAGGGGCGGGGGATGCTTGAGCAGGCGGGCAGGAAGGCGGAGCTGGTGCCGGGCTCACTCGTGTTCTATGACACGAGCGAGCCGTTCGCGCTCCGCTTCGACGAGCCGTGGGAGCAGGTTGTCATCCATGTTCCCGTTGAGCAGGCGCTCGCGTCGGCCGGACTGAAGCGCTCGGCCGACCTCGTCGCGGTGCCGCTCGACGGCGGCGGTGCCGCTGGGGCTGCGGCGGCGTTCCTCCGGTCTCTGGCGTTTGCCCAGCGTGACGACCCGGATGGCGCGGATCTCCTCGCGCCATCCGTCCCTGGGCTGCTGGCGTCTAGCCTAAACGTGCTGGCAGTCAGGCAGGGCGCCATCCGGCATGCCGCGGCCGTGCCGTCCGACGTCACCCGCAGGGAACGCGTGCTCAGCTTCCTGCGCGCCCACCTGGCCGACCCCGGTCTTGACGCCGATGAGATCGCCCGCGGCTGCTACCTGTCCAAGCGGACGCTGTACCGGCTGTTCGAGGGCACCGAGGGCTCGGTGATGGGCCGGCTGCGCCAGCTGCGGATCGAGAAGGCGCAGCAGCTGCTGCGCCGCTGCCCGGATCGCCCGGCCAGCGCCATCGGACGGGAGTGCGGGTTCCCCTCCGATACCCAGTTTCACCGGGTGTTCCGGGAACTGACCGGGATGACCCCGGTGGGCTACCGGGATGCCCCCAGCGCCGCCGCCCTGCCGGCGTGACAATCGCACCGCGCGCCCGCCGCTCCCGCACCAGGACGCGAGATTGAACTGGGCGCGAATGGCAAGGGACGTAAACCACCTGGCACGTCATGCCAATGGCAAGGGACCTGACGCTTCCTAGCCTGCAGGCATGACATCACCGAACAGCCGCCGGATGCCTGCTGGCCTGGGGCACGGGACGGAGGCGGGGAGTTCCGAAGCCTCCCGTCTGAGTAACCTCGGTATCGGTCTGCTCCTGCTGGGAGTGCTGCTGCCGCAGATCAACTACTTCGGCGTCAACGTCGCTCTCAATACGATCAGGCGCTCCCTCGGTGCCTCGCCGGCGGACCTGGAACTCATCGTGGCGGGCTACGGCACGGCCTACGCCATCCTCCTCGTGATCGGCGGGCGCCTCGGCGACAGGTACGGCCGGCGCCGGGTATTCACCCTCGGCCTGATCGGGTTCCTCGTCGCGTCGCTCGGCTGCGGGCTTGCCCCGTCGGCCGTCATGCTGCTGGTATCCCGGATCCTCCAGGGCGCGTGCGCCGCGCTGGTCGTACCGCAAGTGGTAGCCACCTACCACGCGACCCTCACCGGGAGGCGGCGTGCGCAGGCTCAGAGCCTGTACGCGGCGGCCGCCGGCAGCGCCATCGTGATCGGCCAGCTGGCCGGGGGCCTCCTCGTGACCGCGAACATCGCGGGCTCCGGGTGGCGCCCGATCTTCCTGATCAACATTCCCATCGGCCTGCTCGCGCTGGCCACGGTCGGCCGGGTGGTGCCGGAGAACCGCTCGGCGCACCCGGTGCCGACCGACGCTCTCGGCGCCCTCGCGTTCGCGGCAACCCTCACTGCGCTCCTGCTGCCCCTCACGCTGGGGCAGTCCGACCGCTGGCCGCTATGGTCGCTGATCACGCTGGCGCTGGCGCCAGTGCTCGGCGCTGCCACGATC
>JAWWPY010000370.1:0-2901 GCA_033854735.1 Streptosporangiaceae bacterium
GCGGGGACCCGGAATCCGTACCGGTCGTAGCGGCGCGGACCGGCATCCGCGTGCTTCAGCTGGGCGAGCGGGCCCTTCAGCAGGAACCGCAGGCATGCCTGCAGCCAGCCCGGCAGGGTCATCAGCAGGTTCCGGCCCTCGACGTCGTCGGGCGGCGGGGCAGCGGGCGGCGGGACATGGTCGTAATAGCCGCCGTGCTCGTCGTAGACCCAGATGAGCACGGTGTCCTTCCATCCCTTACCGTGCATGACCCGGTTGATGACCTCAGCGGCAAAGCTTTCTCCGTTGCGGATATCTTGTGGATTTTCCTCCGAGAACGCCCCGAAATCAGGATCGACAATGCTGAACGACGGAAGTGTGCCATTGTCGGCGTCGGCGAAGAACTGGTCGGCCGTGCGCAAATGCAGCAGGCAGCGGGCGAGCCCGAGCGGGTACAGGCCGGCCGTGAACGACTTGTTGCCCCGTTCCATGTTGACGAGCGGCGGGAACCAGCGGCCCAGGGACACGAGGCGGCGCAGCGCGACCAGCCCGTGGCCGCCGAGCGCCCGCTTGAGCACTATGCGGGCCTTGGACACGTGGTGGTAGTTCACCCACGAGATGCCGTGCTTGGTGAGCATGTCGAAGATCGTCCCCGTGGAGGGGTAATCCACCAGGTCGAACGGCAGGTCATCGATGAGGCCGTGGGCGGTCCCCGCGATCAGGAATCGCCGGTTGGGGAATGTCGGGCCGAGGCACGAGCAGAACCAGTGGTCGGCGAGCGGGAATGTCTTGGCCAGCCCGTAGTAGAAGGGCAGATCCTGCTCGGTCCAGTAGCCCATCGGCACCGTCGGGTCCAGCTTGGGGACCAGGGCCTGGGTACTGGTCACGAACCCGTCGCACGCGCCGCCACGGCGTTGCAGCTGACTCGCGTGCCAGCTCTGGGTCGGCACCTTCTTCGCCTGCACGGTGGACGCCAGGGGATGCGCGGGGACCGGGTCGCCGCCGCGCCGGGGGTTGGCCACGTCCGGCGTGCCGTCCGGTTTCAGCGGGAAGCCCTCGCCGCGCCCGGTGAGCATGCCGAAGTAGTTGTCGTAGGAGTGGTTCTCCATCATCAGCACGACGATGTGCTTTATCTCAGGGATTAAATCGGTGCCGGCCGGCAGGTCAGGCCGGGGCAGGGCCTCCAGCGGGAGCGGGACCCGCTGGCGGGTACGGCGGCTGATCTCACGAAGCTCAAGCCGGTTCAGCACGTCACACCACCTCAGGGATTGGGTTGGACCAGATCCTGCGCTCGTCCCCGCGCGGGTCCAGTTCGACGGCGTCGACGGCGTCGACAGCTGGGCCAGCGTCACGGAAGATCCGGATGGGGTAGTCCTTGTCGAAGGCCCGCCAGCCGGGGTCGCCATCGCGAGCGAAGCGGATCCACGCCGTGTGCATCTCGCTGGCCAGGTGCTGCGGGCGATCCTCCCCGAGGACGAGCGCGGCCCCGCTGGCCGTGAGGTTGTCGAACACGAACGGGATCTCCAGCGAGTGGCAGGCGCCCAGGTCGCCGACGGGGCTCGGCCAGGCGAACTCGTAGACGTACGTCGGGGCGGCGCCGCTCATTCTGGCCTCGGCGACAGCGAGGGCCGGGAGCCGGAAGAACTTGTCGGTGATCAGCGCGGCCAGGATGTCGCCGGGGGTCGCGCCAGGCCGGTTGGACCGGTAGAGCCCGGCCACCGGCGCGCCGACGCCGAGCGCCGGGAGCAGGGCGGCCAGGACATCGTCAGTGATCAGGGCGCCGAGCCCGGCCGGGAACAGGAAGAGCCGGTATTCCTCGCTGGTCGTCCCGGTCAGCAGGGGAACCTCGGCGCCCGCCCCGGCAGCGATCGCCGCCATCGGATGCGCGGGGATCAGGTCGCCGTCGATCACCGGGACGAAGGCCATCAGGCTCCCGGCGATGGTCGCCCCGAAACGGGCCGGGTCAGGCTCCGCGGCGAGCGCGTCCCGGACGGTGGCCTGAGCTTCGACGAGCTTTTCCACCGGGATCTCAGCCAGGTTCGACGCCGTCGCCGTCAGGCCGAGCGCGAGCCCGAGTTCGCCGGTGACGAGGGCCGCGTCGGCCGGGTCGGCGGCCGCCTGGGCGGCTCCGCTCTGGGTGATCGCCTTGGCGAAGAGCCCGCGGGCCCGGGGAATCGACAGCAGCGTCGTGATGCTCATCGCACCCGCGGATTCGCCGAAGATCGTGACGTTGCCCGGGTCACCGCCGAAGGCGGCGATGTTGTCGCGCACCCACTCCAGGGCCGCGATCTGGTCGAGCAGGCCACGGTTGGCGGGCGCATCCGGCAGGTACCCGAAGCCGTCGACCCCGAGCCGGTAGTTGATGGTAACGAGGACCACGCCATCGCGGGCGAACGTGTGCCCGTCATACATCGGGACGGCCGAATTGCCGTTGCTGAATGCCCCGCCGTGGATCCAGACCATCACCGGCAGGCCCGCGCCGCCGGGCGTCCACACGTTCACGGTCAGCCAGTCGTCGCCCGGAATGTTCGGCTCGGCCAGCAGAACGTCAAACGGGGCCGCATAGTCGGGCTTGGGCGGCGTGGCGCTGAAGGCATTGGCATCCAGGATTCCCTCCCAGGCCGGGGGAGGCGCGGGGGCCCGGAAGCGGAGCGCCCCGGTGGGGCTCGCGGCGTACGGGATGCCGAGGAACCTCGTCACTCCGTCGCTGCGCTGGCCGCGCACCTGGCCGTGTGTCGTGCTCACCGCAGATGACATGCGGGAACTCTGGCACAGAATCCCGTAGGCGGGCTAGGCCCAATACCGCTAACTTAGGAGATCGTCTGCTAGGTTGCGTGTATGCCACGCGCTGGCCAGACAAAGCCGCCTGCCGATGAGCGGTTGTCGGATCGGATCGCGATCGGGCTGCTGACGCGGGTGTTC
>JAWWPY010000371.1:0-20178 GCA_033854735.1 Streptosporangiaceae bacterium
GTGGCGTGGCTGGCCGACCGGGTGATTGGCCGGCATCCGGTACGCAAGCTGCGCCTGGGCAATCTCTGGGACGAATTGCGCGAGGTGTCGGGCGGGCCCGCCGGCGCGCAGCAGGCCGAGATCGACAACGCACTCACGGCCCTGGGCGACCAGGTCGGCGCCACCCTGACCCCGCCCTGGTCGCACACCGTGCAGACAGCAGCCCGGTCAAAGGCCCGGCAGGTCCCGGCCGCGCTGGGCGCGGCCATCAGTGAGTCGCTGCCCGGCGAGAACACGGTGGAGCCATGGTGGCGCATGGTCGCGGCCTGGCAGGGGCTGCTGCTGGGGTGTGCGGTGATCGGGCTGGCGTGGATGGTGTCCATCCTGGTGCTCGGGGTAATCCGGGTGGCCCCGCACGCGCCAGCGATCTTCCGTGATCCAGTGCTGCTGCCCTGGGTGGCCGTCATGATCGCGGCGATACTCCTGCTCGGCTGGCTGACCGCGTCGGGATGCATGACCCTGGTTACCTCGGCCGCCCTCCGGGAGCGGGAGCACGTTGACCAGGAGATGCGCTCCCGGATGACGGTGGTGGCCGAGCAGATGGTGCTCCTGCCGATCAGGCAGGAACTGTCGGAGCGCTCCAGGTTCTGTGCCGCGCTCCGGACAGCCGGCCAGTAGGGATCGCCAGCCGGGGGTAGGGACTGGCAGCCGGGATTTGGCAGCCGGGATTGCAGCCGGGATTGGCAGCCGATTCCGCTGACGGCTTAACGCCGGGGGAAGCCACTGCCCAATGTCTGATGTTCACTGTAATGATGTAATCACAGTGTTCGGAGGCGATGTGGCAGCTGATTCCCCGCTGGATGCGTATTCGCGGATTGTGGCCGGGGTAGCGGCCGAGCTCACCGGCAAGGTGGCCAGCTTGCGGGTGCCGCGGCGGTCCGACGGTGGCGCCGGCGAGAGCCTCGGCTCGGCCGTCGTCTACACAGGTGACGGGTTCCTGCTGACCAACGCGCACGTCGTGGGCCAGGCGGCGGGGGGCACCGCCTCGTTCGCCGATGGCTCCGCCGTGCCGTTCCGCGTGGTTGGCGCGGATCCGCTCTCCGATCTCGCGGTGCTCAGAACGGTCGGCCAGACGCCGCCTCCGGCGGAACTCGGCGAGGCGGACGAACTCGTGGTCGGCCAGCTGGTGGTGGCGGTCGGCAATCCGCTCGGCCTGGCTGGCTCGGTCACCGCCGGCGTGGTGAGTGGCCTGGGCCGGTCGCTGCCCACCCGCAGCGGCTCGGCGGCCCGGCTGATCGAGGACGTGATCCAGACCGACGCCGCGCTGAACCCGGGAAACTCGGGCGGCGCCCTGGCCGACAGCCACGCCCGGGTGGTGGGCATCAACACCGCGGTGGCCGGGGCGGGAGTCGGCCTCGCGGTCCCGGTCAACGCGACGACCAGGCGGATCATCGCGGCGCTCATGCAGGATGGCCGGGTGCGGCGTGCCTACCTGGGCCTGGTCAGCATGCCGGCCCCGCTGCCCTCGCCCCTGCGGGAGAGAGCAGGCGCCGCAACGGGGCTGCGCGTGGTCGAGGTTGTCCCGGGAGGGCCGGCCGCCCGCGCCGGGCTCCGCACCGGTGACCTGCTGCTGACCGCCGCGGGTAAGCCGGTCACCAAGGCCCAGGACCTGCAGCGGCTCATGTTCGCGGACGCTATCGGACGCCGGATGGCGATCACCGTGATGCGCAATGGGGCGCTGGTCGACGTCATCGCCGAGCCGTCGGAACTCGTCGCGGCGTAGGGGTACCGGGGATCTTCAGCGGGCGGACCGGCGCCCAGACGACGCTCGCATCCACCAAGGTCCACGAGACAAGCCCTGACGGCCACGCGGGATGGTCTCACATCCCACCGTCGGTGGCACCGGCCGTATCCACAGATCCGCCTTGTCGTCGGCATTGTGCACAGCTTTTCGTTGCGGATGGTGGTGGTTTACGGGTGGCGGCCATCGTGGTGCGCATCCGGTGGCAGAAAGCTGCCGGCGCGGCGCGCGATGCCGCGTTGCTACCCGAGGGCCCGGGAGGATCGGGATGATCAATGAGGCGCAAGTGTTCCTGGCTGGCTACGTGGCGACCGAGCCAACGTTCCGGACGACGAGCCGCGGCAAGCCGGAAGCGCAGATGCGAGTGGGCTACACCCCGCGGCGGCAGAACTGGGAGACCGGCGAGTGGTCGGACGGGCCCAGTTCCTTCGTCAGCGTGAAGTGCTGGGGCAAGCTGGCCAACAACGTGGCGGTCTGCCTCCGCAAGGGGGAGCCGGTGGTCGTGATGGGCCGGGTGCAGGTCCGGACGTACGAGGCCAAGAACGGCACGGAGCGCCTGTCCGTCGATGTCTACGCCAGCTCGATCGGCTACGACCTGGCCCGCGGGGTGGCCCGGTTCCTCCGGATCCGGCCGTCGTCCGGTGAGACGGCCGCGGACCGGCAGGCCAACGGCGTCTCCGCGGCCGAGCCGGGCGCCCAGGATGGCGGTGATCCGGAGGTCAGCGACCTGGCGGCGCCCGCGCCCGACGAGACCGCCGACGGTGGCTTCGTCAGCGAGAGCGCTCTCGCCGCGCTGGCCCCGCCGGACGGCGATGAGCATGAGCCGTTGGAGAACTCCGCGCCCTTCTGACGCGGTTGTTTCGCGTGGGGCGGGGTCCGTGTGGGCCAGCCCACCCGGTGGGTGCCCACCCAGGCTGGCCAGCTTGATGTAGGCCGGCGCGCCTGGGTGGGCCACCCGGTGCGGCGCACGCGGGCTAGATCGAGGAATTTCGCTGCCGCCCGCGCGCCCTGCCCCTACGCTGTTACGCAGCGTTATATTTGGGTTGGATTTGAACACTTAAAGTGATCGGGGAGTGGTTGCCGGGATGGGCCCGCCTGCGCCGGGGTCAGGGGCACATGGCATGTTCGCAGTCCAGCGCTCGATGGAACCTGCGGATGACAGCGGGCCACAGCCGGGCGGCCAGCCCAGAGCCCCGTGGTCGTGGCCGCTGTTGCGCGTGCCCCTGCCGCTGGCTGGCTATCTCCTCGCCGTCGTGGCCGCCGATCTGGCCCTGACCGGGTGGCTGCTGGCCGATACGGCACTGAGCGATGGGCAGATACTTCTCTTTGCGGCCTTCCTCGGCTGCGCCGCCATCTGCGTCGAGGCGACCAGGGCGTGGGGAGCGCCCCCTCCGGGTACCCGCGATCTGCTCTCCGTGTGGTGGCTTCCCGCGGCGCTGCTGCTTCCGCCGCTGTACGCGCTGACCGCCCCGGCGCTGATCGGCGGCCTGGCCCACTGGCGGGCCGGGCGGGGGCCGGTGTACTGGCGGGTCTTCACCGCCGCCGCCCTGGGACTGGCCGGTGCCGCTGCCTCGGCCCTCTTCCACCTCGCGGGGGCGCACGGCCATTGGTTCCTGGATCCCGCCACGCTGGTCATCGCGGCCGGGTGTGCCGTCCTGTTCGTCATCACCAACGCGGTCCTGGTCGCGATCGCCGTGCTGGCGGCGGACCCGGGGGCGTCCGGGCCGAACGCGCTGTGGGACCCGGAGTCCCTGCTGCTCGATCTCACCGGGCTCTGCGCGGGCGTCCTGGTCACCATCGCCTGCGCGCTCAGCCCCGTGCTGCTCGCTCTCGCGCTGTCGCCGGTGACCTTGCTCCAGCGGAGCCTGCTCCATCAGCAGCTACGCACGGCGGCCCAGACCGACGCGAAAACGGGCCTGCTCAACGCGGCGGCCTGGCAGCGGGAGGCGGACGCCAAGATCCGCAAGGCCCAGCGGGCCGGTCAGCCCGTGGCGCTGCTGCTCGCTGACATAGACCATTTCAAGCGGGTGAACGACACCTACGGGCACCTGGCCGGTGACGAGATGCTGGCCCGGACGGCAGCCGCGCTGGCCCGGCACGTGCGGGTCGGCGATGTGCCTGGCCGGTTCGGCGGCGAGGAATTCGTGGTGCTCCTCCCCGGTGCCGACGAAAGGGAGGCCTGCTCGGTCGCTGAGCGGCTCAGGGAGCGGGTGAGCGCGATCGCCCTCCTGGCGGCGGGTGCCCGGGTGACGGTGACTGTCTCGATCGGCGTGGCCGCGCTGGGCACCCACGGTAACGAGCTCTTCGAGCTGCTCGCCGCCGCCGACGCCGCGGTGTACCGGGCCAAGGAATTGGGCCGCGATCAGGTCTGCCTGCTGCCGCCCGGCGTCCAGCCGTCCGACGCGCAGCCGCGGTGGCCCTAATCTTGAAAGCATGCCCGAGTTCATTTATCAGATGCATGCCGTGCGGATGGTGCGCGGTGACAAGCTCATTCTCGACGACGTGACGCTGGCCTTCCTGCCTGGCGCGAAGATCGGCGTAGTTGGCCCGAACGGTGCCGGGAAGTCGTCGCTGCTGAAGATGATGGCAGGCCTGGAGCAGCCGTCGAACGGCGATGCGAGACTCTTTCCCGGCTTCACGGTAGGCCTGCTGGCGCAGGAACCGGTGCTGGACGAGACCAAGACGGTCCTGGGCAATGTCGAGGAGGGCGTAGCCGACGTCAAGGCGCTGCTGGAGCGGTACAACGAGATCGCCGAGCTGATGGCGACCGACTACTCGGATGACCTGCTCGCCGAGATGGGCCGGCTTCAGGAGCAGTTGGACCACAGAGGCGGCTGGGACCTCGACAGCCAGCTTGAACAGGCCATGGACGCGCTGCGCTGCCCACCCCCCGACGCCGACGTGAGCGTGCTGTCCGGGGGAGAGCGGCGCCGCGTGGCGCTGTGCCAGCTGCTGCTGTCGCAGCCGGACCTGCTGCTGCTCGATGAGCCCACCAACCACCTGGACGCCGAGAGCGTGCAGTGGCTGGAACAGCACCTGGAGAAGTACCCGGGGACTGTGGTGGCGGTCACCCACGACCGGTACTTCCTGGACAACGTGGCGCAGTGGATCCTTGAGCTCGACCGCGGTCACGCCTACCCCTACCAGGGCAACTACACGACGTACCTGGAGACCAAAGCGTCGCGGCTCAAGGTTGAGGGCCAGAAGGATGCCAAGCGGCGCAAGCGCCTCGAAGAGGAACTGGAGTGGGTGCGGTCCAGTCCCCGGGCGCGCCAGGCCAAGAGCCGCGCCCGGCTGGACCGGTACGAGGAGATGGCGGCCGAGGCCGACTCCCAGCGCAAGCTGGACTTCGAGGAGATCCAGATCCCGCCTGGCCCACGGCTGGGCAGTCTGGTGGTTGAGACAGAGAACCTGGTCAAGGGTTTTGGTGACCTGGTGCTGATGGAGGGGCTGAGCTTCTCGCTGCCCCGCAACGGCATCGTCGGTGTGATCGGCCCGAACGGGGTCGGCAAGTCGACGCTCTTCCGGATGATCGTGGGGGAGGAAAAGCCCGATTCCGGGATCATTCGCATCGGTGACACCGTGAAGATCGCCTACGTCGACCAGTTGAGGTCCGGTATCGACCCCGACAAGACGGTCTGGGAGGCCATCTCTGGCGGTGAGACAACCATCCGGGTCGGCAACGTCGAGATCCCCAGCCGCGCCTATGTGGCGGCGTTCGGCTTCAAGGGTCCGGACCAGCAGAAACCGGCCGGACTTATGTCCGGTGGTGAGCGCGGCCGGGTCAACCTGGCGCTGACCCTGCGCCAGGGCGGGAACCTGCTGCTGCTCGACGAGCCAGCCAACGACCTGGATGTGGAGACGCTCTCTTCCCTGGAGCGGGCGCTCCTCGACTTCCCCGGCTGCGCGGTGATCACCAGTCACGACCGCTGGTTCCTGGACCGCATCGCCACGCACATCCTGGCCTGGGAGGGCGGAGCGAACTGGTTCTGGTTCGAAGGCAACTTCGAGTCCTACGAGCGAAACAAGATCGAACGCCTCGGCGCGGAAGCGGCCCGGCCGCACCGGGTCACCTACCGCAAGCTCACCCGCGGCTAGACGCCCCCCGAATGCGCGGTACCCGCACCCGGCGGTACCGCGCCCCCGCGGGCCACCGCGCCACCCCACGGGGCCCGTTTCGTCATGGTCGCCCGCGGCCTGGCGTGCCGGTGAGCGTGGTTCTCGGGTGGACCGGGAGCAGCACTGGCGGCCGTGGGTTCTGGCTGAAGTTGAAGTCGCTGATCAGGTTGCCGAGGATTTTTTCGTTCTCGCGGACGTCCGGCCTCGGGTCGGGCCGGCCGTCACTCGCGGGGTCGATGCGCTGGCCATTGAGGAAGTCGTCCTCGATGAACTTGTCATAGGCGTCGAAGCTGAGAATCTGATGGTCGATGTGGCCGCGTTTAGCGTAGGGGCTGATGACGATTCCGGGCACCCGCAGCCCGTAGCCGTTCTGGTCTACTGCCGGGGGGGCCACGTGGTCGTAGAAGCCACCCCAGTCGTCCCAGGCCAGGAAGATCGCCGTGGACTCCCAGTCCGGGCTGCCCATCACCGCGTTGATCAAGCTGGTTACGTAACTCTCCCCGTAGCTCACCGGGGCCGGGGGGTGCTCACTGACCGCCCCCGACGGCACCACCCATGAGACGGCCGGCAGACGTCCGCTCTTGGCCGCGGCGTAGAAGCGCTTGACCGACTGGATGTTTCCCAGCTGGTGATCGGCCTTCACCGTGTCGAACCAGGGCAGCGGATTCCAGATGCCAGGGGTGTTCGAGTTCTGCTCGACGGGCGCACAGGTCAGCGCGGCGTCGTCCTCGCAGTCCGGCTCGGTCCCGCTCACCACGTAGTAGCCCCAGCTGACGTGGGACTTGTGGAGCAGATAGGTGAGGTCCGTCCAGGCGTAGATGGGCTGGCCGTTCGTGCCGGGATTCGTCGCGCCGACCTGGCCACCATAATAGGCGGGGGCATCGGCCGGCCGCTCCTGGTGTTTGGTCTGCACCGCGTTGTGGCAGCTCGATGGATTGTCATGCTGCGTGCAGTACGCCGACCACTCCGACACGAGGAACAGGTGGGACGGCAAGCTCCACGAGGCGTTCGGCTCGAACATGTGGTCCTGGAGGACGAAATCCTTGGCGTAGGTCCAGTAGTTCGGGATATCGCTTTCCGTGTGATAGCCCATCACGTCGGGCGTGGCCGAATTGGTGCAGGCCGGGTCGGTCGGATTAAGGCAGCCTTTCCGGCCGGACTCGGCCTGCCCGATGAACCCGTCCATCTTCCCGCTGCCGACGTCGGCCTTCGCGTTATTCGCCGAGTGCGGCCCGCCGCCGTTCACGTCGGCATGGTCGGCATAGGGTGCCACGCACTTCTGGGTGGCCGGATTGGTTACGCACACCGTCGGCCTGCCATTCTTCGTCGGGATGCCGTCGGCGCCCGGGAACGTGCCGAAGTAGGAGTCGAACGACCGGTTCTCCTGCTGGATCACGATGATGTGCTTGATCTTGTGAATTCCAGTGGGCACCGCGTAGTGACCGGTGGGCCCGCCCGGCACCGTCTCGGCGCCACTACTGCATCCGGTGGCTGCGACGGCCAGCGTGGCCGCGGCGAGGCCCACGGCACCGGCGTGGAAGCGCCGCTGCGCACCGGGTCGCTTTCTGAGCAGACTTGAGGTCATGACTTCCTTCCGTCTCCGTTCCTGGGCCGGATGCTTGTGCTGAAGCAGGTCACGGGCTTGCGGCCGCGCTGGCGGTTTCTTGGGCCATCCGCTGCTGTACGGCCTGCCGTATGTTCGCGGGGAGGGCCGGACCGCAGGCCGCGAAGACGCTTTGCTGCCTGGTCACGGACAGGGCACGAAAAGCGCCCTTGACCTCTTTCGCGGTTACCGTTGCTGCAGAGAATGTGACGCCATGTGACTTCATGCAGCTGACGACGTTCTGCAGCGCGGCTGGCGAGATCTTCGGCTGCTCCGATTCCGACGGGGTCGCCGCGGCAGGCGGGGCCGCGGAGGTGGTGACCGGTGCCGCGCGGGGTGAGGAACCGCCGCAGCCGGCCACACCGATTACGGTGCCTGCGCCGAGGCTGGCGGCGAGCAGCACAGGCACCGCGAAACGACGGTTAGCGAACATGGTTCTCCTTGATGGGCATCAATCGGTGCGCTTCTTCGGATCGTCGTTCACAGATGCAAAGCGTTCAGCGTGGAGGACCCGGCCCATGCCGTTCCGTCGGCCGGGTAGAAGTTGCAGTCGTATCCGGCGTAATAGAGCCTGCCGTCGCCGAATGGCGACGGCAGGATGGTCCGTATCGATACGAATGCCTGGCCGGAGCGGATGGGATTGCCCACCGCACCCGAGAGGGTGAAATCGGGTCCGCCGAGGCAGCGCAGGGTGTAGTCCTGTGACGTTCCGTTATCGGTGCGGACGGCGAAGCATGCCGATGCGTCAAAATGCATCGTGCCGAAGGCGACCGGACCACATTTTTCCGCTCGCGGGCAGTCCCCCTGATAACCCCATTCGAAACCGAACACCTGCCGGATGACACCGCCGGTCTTCAGCGTGGTGAAGTCGTTGTAGGAAGCGATCACGTAACCGATCGAGCCGCGGCCAGACGCTGGAACCTGGGTGCCCTCGCCTGCCAGCATCTGCCGGATGCTGGGTACCGGCGCGAACTCGAGTACCGGGGTCAGCCCGGCCACACCGTTACCTGGCGCAGCGGTTGCGGAGGCGTCAAGCTGTCCCTGCGGCAGATGGCCGATCCGGTACACGTCTCCGCTGCCCTCGGTTGAGAGCAGGAGCGCGGGCGATCCGTCGTGCGAGACGCAGGTCAGGCCGCGCAAGCCGCTGTTGAATGCACCGACCGGTGGCTCCTGGTAGACGAGCACCCAGCGCCCGGCACCAGTGTGGGGGGACGGGGAGGCGGGTGGGGTGCCATCGTTGCGGCGGTACAGTTTCGTGTTGATCGTGGCGTAGAGCGCGCCGCCGCAGTCCGCGAAGCCGGTGACCTTCTGCGTCTTCAGCCCGGGCGATCCGGGCGGAGCCGCCGTCAGTTCCGGGGTGCGGCTGAGGATCAGGGTGTGTTTCGCCCTGGACCAGGTGCCGCGGAGGATCCCGGCCGGGCTGTCTCCCGCGTAGACCGACCACACCCCGTTCGACTCGTGGGCTCCGAAGGACCTGACCTCATCGGCCATCGACGGCAGCACATAGGAATCAACCGGCGTAAAGGAAGTCGTGCCGTCGAGCAGCCACTGGATCCGCGACCGGCCCCCCACGATCGCCTGGGTGATCAGCAGCGAGTGCCCCCGCCCGAGGCCCTGGTCCGCGGGGATGGGAAACGAGTCAAGGGCCTGCACCCGGGTGGACTTAGTCTGCTCGAAGACCTTCCAGGGATCACCGCTCCTGGTCTTGACCAGGATCTGGCCGGATGCTGGCGATCCCGGGTATTCCCACTGGTCGGTCGCCGCGAAGAGGCGTCCCGCCTGCGTGGCGAGCGCCATCACCTCGTTGTCGTGCACGACCGGGGACGCGCTGTCGTTCGTCAGCGGTTCCCGCACCGCTGGTACCGCGTACCCGTTCGACGCCCTCGGTGGCTCCCCGCCGTGGCAGGACGCGACCGCAAGCACGCAGACGAGGGCAATGCCCCAGAGGGCCGCTGTCCGCGTTCCCGGCACCGGATCCTCCAGTTAACATAGCGATCATAATTTAAATAACGTTCATTATGTGAGTAGAATCTACAACGTGGCTGAGGAAGAGGCAAACCCGCAGGCGAGCCCGCAGAGACGACGGCTGACGCGGGCCGAGACCAAGGCGAGGACGCGCGGGCAACTGCTCGACGCGGCGGCGCGCGTCTTCGCCCAGAAGGGCTTTGCCGGGGCATCGGTCGAGGAGATCGCCGAGTCGGCCGGCTACTCGACCGGGGCGCTGTACTCAAACTTCGATAGCAAGGAGCAGCTGTTCCTGGAGCTGCTGTCGGCGCGACGGTCGACGGGAATGGCCAAGCAGGCCGCCGTCGCGGCTGAACTCCTGGGGAAGAAGACCCCTGGTGACGGGGACCCGTTCGACGCGGTCTCTCAGTTCTTCGTGAAGGTCGCCGGCAGGAATACCGAGTTCGCCGCGCTTCAGGCGGAGTTCTGGCTCTACGCGGTACGCAACCCCGAGGCGATGGGCGTGATGGCCGCGAAAACCGACGAGCAGATCGACATGCTCGAGCCTTTCGCCGTCCTCCTGATGGAGCGATTCGGCGTGGCTACGGAGGTCTCGCCCCGCGCGGTGGCCAGGGTCATCCTCGGTCTCTTCCAGGGCCTCATGCGCCAGCATCGCCTCGATCCCGCAGCGGTCCCCGACGACTTGCTGACCCAGGCCCTCAGGTGGCTCGTCGCCGGCATGCGCCTAGACGCCACCACTGACCCGGGCCGGTTTACGGAGGCCGGCGACGATGTAACGGCTGAGACCGACGACGACTGCTGAAGGAAAGCGCGGGGCGCCCCCGGGCATCCCGGAAGCCGACCGGTCGCCCTGCCCCTCCTGCTTCGATCGCGAGTAGAGGCGGACCTCGGCGACCTGATGGGGCTGATCGTGCGCCTCGGGTCCGCAAACAATTCTCGCCGGATGTGTCGAGTCCTGGGCGGCTCGTTCGAGGCGTAGGCAGAGGGCAGATCGAGCAGACGGTCCGCCCCGGGCCGAAGGGACGAACCGTCATGACCAGCAAGACCGCAGCCACTCAGACCCTCACCACGGCGGCCGCCCAGCACCAGAGGCCATGCCTCGCCGATCGTGTCACCAAGTCGCTGCTCGGCTACGGCGTCCTGGCTGGAGCAGTTTTCGAGGCCTCGGTCCTCATCCAGGGACTGACCCGGCGGGGGTTCAGCATCGCCCATGATGACGCGAGCCTGCTGGCCAACGGCCCGCTCGGCTGGATCCAGGTCGCCACGTTCCTGCTGGCCGGCGCGATGACGATCGCGTTCGCCGCCGGCGCCCGCCGCGCGCTGGCCGGACGGTCCGGCGGTAAGTGGGGTCCGAGGCTGATCGGGCTCTACGGCGCCGGGCTGATGGCGGCCGGCCTGCTGCGCGCCGATCCGGCCGACGGCTTCGGCCCCGGCGCCCCGGCCGGGCGGGCGGTACACGTCAGCTGGCATGGCGACGGGCACCTCATCTCGGCGAGCATCGGGTTTATCGCGCTGATCGCGGCGTGCTTCGTGATCGCCCGCTACTTCTCCCGCGAAGGACGGCACGCCATGGCCATCTACTCCAGCATCACCGGCGTCGTGTTCCTGGCCGGCTTCGCCGGCGTCACCACCGGATCAAGCTCCAGCGCCGCCGTGCTGCCGTTCTACGCGGCCGTGCTCGCCGCCTTCAGCTGGATCGCCATCGTCGCGGTCAACCTGTACCGTCGCGTCGCTTGATATCACTGGAGCAGGCAAGAACAGGAGAAACAGCAATGCGTTACATGATGCTACTGTCCGGTACCAACCCATCTACCCCGCCGCCCCCCGAGCTGTTCGAGGCGATCATGAAGCTCGGCGGCGAGGCCACCGAAGCGGGCGTGCTGCTGGATACCGCTGGGCTGCTGCCCAGCGCGGCGGGCGCCCGGGTCACGCTGGCGGGCGGCAGGGTGACGGTCACCGACGGCCCGTTCACCGAGTCCAAGGAACTGGTCAGTTACGCCCTCTATGAGGTCCGGTCGAAGGAAGATGCCGTGGAATGGGCCTCGCGCTTCATCAAGTTGCACCGCGACCTGTGGGAGGGCTGGGCCGGGCAGACCGACATCCTGCAGGTAATGGGGCCGGAAAGCTTTGGCTGAAACAGCCTTGCGCGACAACGGAGCCACGAAGTCCGCGATCGAGGCGGTCTGGCGGATCGAATCGCCCCGCCTCATCGCGGGCCTGGCCCGGATCACCGGTGACGTCGGCGCGGCCGAGGAACTGGCGCACGACGCCCTGGTCATCGCGCTGGAGCAGTGGCCCGTCCAGGGAGTCCCGGACGGGCCCGGGGCGTGGCTGATGGCGACCGCGAAGCACCGGGCCATCGACCTGGTCCGCCGCCGCGCCCGCTACGAACAGAAGCTGCAGGAAGTAGGCCGCGACATGGAAACCCGCGCAGAGACCTTCGGGGAGCCGGACGCCGACACGATGGACGATCACATCGGCGATGACCTGCTCCGGCTGATCTTCATCGCCTGCCACCCGGTGCTGCCGCCCGAGGCGCGCGCGGCGCTGACGCTGCGCCTGATCGGCGGCCTGACCACACACGAGATCGCCAGGGCGTTCCTGGTCCCGGAGCCGACGATCGCGCAGCGCATCGTCCGCGCCAAGCGCACCCTCGCCGATAAGAAGGTCCCGTTCGCCATCCCCGCGCCGGGCGAGCTCGCGGACCGCCTCGCCTCGGTGCTGGAAGTCATCTACCTGGTCTTCAACGAAGGCTATGCGGCGACCTCAGGCGAGGACTGGATCCGGCCCGAGCTGTGCGCCGAGGCATTGCGGCTCGGCCGTCTGCTGGCCGGCCTGATGCCGGGGCAGATCGAGGTGCACGGGCTGGTCGCGCTGATGGAACTGCAGGCGTCCCGGGTCGGCGCCCGCACCGGCCCGGCTGGCGAGCCGGTCCTGCTCACCGGCCAGGACCGGCGGCGCTGGGACCGGCTGCTGATCCGGCGCGGCCTCGCGGCCTTGGAACGCGCGGAGCAACTCGGCGTCGCGCCCGGTCCGTACGCGGTGCAAGCCGATATCGCCGCCTGCCATGCCCGGGCGGCGTCAGTCAAGGACACCGACTGGGAACGCATCGCGGCGCTGTACGTGGTGCTCGCCCACCTGACGCCATCACCGGTCGTCGAGCTGAACCGCGCCGTCGCCGTCGGCATGGCGTACGGCCCGGCCCGCGGCCTGGAGATCGCCGACGAGCTGACGGACCAGCCGGCGCTGGCCGGCTACGTCCAGCTCCCCGCCGTCCGCGGCGACCTGCTGGCCAGGCTGGGCAGGCTCGACGAGGCCCGCCAGGAGTTCACCCGCGCCGCGGCCCTGACCAGCAACGAACGTGAACGGACCCTGTTCCGCACCCGCGCGGCCGAATGCGCCGGGCCCGCTCTTTCATGAATGGCCCGCTGGCTGCCGCGCTTCAGCCGCGATCCGTCGCGAAGCTGACCCGCCCACCGGCAGATCAACCGCTGGGAGGAGCCGCTGGGTTGGTTCAGGCTGAGCTTAGGCCGAGGTCGGGGCGCCCTGGGCCTGACGGCTGGTTGACCAGGCTTTGTGCGGCCATCACCAGATAATCCCAGAGCTGCGCGTCGTGGGCCTCATCGAGGTCGAGCTCGTCGAGAGCGGTGCGCATGTGCCGAAGCCAAGCGTCCCGTTCGGCTTCCCCGATGGCGAAATGCACGTGCCGCATCCTCAGCCGTGGGTGGCCGCGGCGTTCGCTATAGGTGCCCGGGCCGCCCCAGTACTGGATGAGGAAGAGCCGCAGGTGCTCCTCGGCAGGCCCCAGATCTTTGCTCGGATAGACCGCCCGCAGCATCGGATCCGCGGCGACGCCCTGGTAGAACCGGCGCGTGAGACGGCGAAAGGTCTCTTCCCCGCCCACGGCCTCGAAGAAGCTCAATTCTGTGGTTTCGTTCATAGCTGGGCTCCAGAGTAGTGTCCCCGGAGCGTCATCTGCGCTGATCGGGGCGCATGAGCTGCTGATGCGCGACGTCCGCATCAGCGCGCCGCAGGTCGTGCCGTGCCACAGGATGTACCGTCGAAACCCGCAGCATTTCCATCGCGCCGGTACCAACGGGCCCATGCCCGGCCGCCCGGAAGGACGAGGGTTGGCTGGTCACTTCTCGTCAGGCCCGGCCGCGTGGGCCTGAGCCTCCGCCTGGGCGGCGGACCCCGCATTCAAGGCCGTAGCGATCGGCTCGCCTCGCACGTCTGAGGCGTCCAGCGCGGTCTTCAGCCGCTCTCTCAGTTCGCGGGCGACCTCCCATTGCCCGAGCGGGACCGTCTTGGCCACCAGTCGCATCACAACGGACTCGCTGGATATCGCCTCCACGCCCCACACTTCGGGTTCCTCCAGGATCACGTCGCGCCAGCGAGATTCCTTCCACATCTCACTGGCGACCTGCTTCATGAGCTGACGCACCCGCGGCAGGTTCTCCTGATACCCGACCGGAAAGTCGATGACGGCCCGAGCCCATCCCTGTGACTCGTTGCCGATCCGGTCGATCGTGCCGTTGCGCACGTGCCAGACCACCCCGTTCACGTCGCGCAGCCGGGTGACGCGCAGGCTCACCGCCTCGACCGTTCCCGTGGCGTAACCCGAGTTGATGACATCACCGACCCCGTACTGGTCCTCGACCAGCATGAAGACCCCGGACAAGTAGTCCTTCACCAGACCCTGCGCGCCGAATCCAATGGCGAGGCCGAGGACGCTCGCGCTCGCTAGCACCGGTGCCAGGTTCAGACCCAGGTCCCCGGCGATGGTGATCCCGGCGATGCCGAAGATGACCACCGACGTGGCGCTGCGCAGGATGGAACCGAGCGCTTGGGCGCGCTGCCGCCGGCGTTCCCGGAAGAGCACATGGGATGAGTCAGGCTCGAATTCGGCGGCGTGCTTGGTGATCCGCTTGATGGCCCGGTGCGTAACCGCCCTGATGGCCAGGGCCAGGAGCAGGACGAAGAGGATCTGTAGCACCACGGTGACTGGCCCGGCGATTAGCCCGGCAGCGTTTCCGTCGTGCGACACGTCCCAGATGAGGCGGCACGCAATACCGGGGGCCTGGCCGCAGGCCGAGTCGAGGGTGGCGGCAGGCGGGGATCCTACGGTGATGGCCGCGCCCACCGCGGGGAGCACTTCCGGAATCACGAGCATCCTTTCGGGTGACGTAGGCGCATCAGGCTCATCCCATCCTGGCCGGCCGCCGGACCGGGCATGACCAGTCCGCTGAGCGCTCCCGCAGCGTCCCCGCCGGGCCATCCGGCGGCGGCCAGGCCCCGCCGGGCCATCCGGCAGCGCCGCCGCCGAGCCAATCCGAGCAGCGTCCCGCCAACGCATCTGGCCCGTCCAGGGGAGCCCGACCGGGCCGGTGCGCCGGTCTCGCGCTCGGGCGTGAAGCCAGGTTTGCTATGACACGTGCATTCGTAGCGTGCGGAATGCAATATGTATAGAGAGAATTGCACCGCGCTACTGGGACATATCGACATGATACGGAGATATTGCCAACGCTGATCCTGTCATAGTGACGTAGATACTACTTTGAGTAGCCATGCACTGCCTGGATGGGGGGGCTAGTGCCGAAGAAAGGGGCCAGGATGGCGGTGGCACAGCGCGGCGGGTCAGCCGACAGACGGCGCGCAGCAGGGCAGGACGAGCCGGGTGAGGGCCCGGCCGGGATAGCAGATCCGGCCGGGACAGCAGCGGCCGGGACAGCAGCGGCCGGGACAGCAGCGGCCGGGACAGCAGATCCGGCCGGGACAGCAGCGGCCGGGACAGCAGATCCGGCCGGGATACCAGATCCGGCCGGGATACCAGATGGCGTGGCTCGGCAGGAGACCTTAGTGGCCCGCAGTATCAGGGCGCAGAACCTGGTCTCGGGACGCACCCCGGCCGAGATCGCCGCCATCATCCGTGATCAATGCGGGACGGAATTCGGCACCACGTCGATTCGTGCCTACCGGCTTGCGTTCGGGATCGCCCTGGCCGATGTCGTCGCTCAGGTCCGGGCGCGGTATGCGGCCGAGGGGCGCGCGCTGCCCCGGTTCAGCGAGACCCTGCTGTCCGCCTACGAGAGCGGTCAGAAACGCCCCGGCCCTGAGTACATGCACTACCTGTGTGCCGTCTACCGGGCGGACCCAGAGGATCTTGGTTACCAGGGCCCGTGCTTCTGCGGCACCAAGCACGGTAGCCAGCACCCCAACCAGCACCCCAACCAGCATCCCAACCAGCACGGCAACGATCACCCCAGCCAGCATCCCGGCGTGGGGCCGATGGGCCCTCGTGGCGCAACTGCGCGCAGGCTGTCCGCTCTGCACCCCGTCCCTGACCCCCGCGACGGCACCGGAGCAGCCGTTCTTAGCCTGCCGCCGGGCGTGGCGCCGGGCGTCGAGCCCTCGCCCTCGCCCTCGCCCTCGTCGCTCGGGTCGAGAACGGTGGCCCCGACCGTCTCGGTAACCCCGATGGCCCCGGTCGCCCTACTGCCTGCGCCATGGGGAGCGGTTCCGGACACCGACGGCGATGCGGATGATGACGCGCTCAGGCGGGTCCTGCTCAGGCTGATCGCTGACACGGGAGCCGATTCTGCGGCTGCGATCGATGGCCCGTTCTTCGGCGCGGTGGACCGCATCCGCCGCCGTATGGATGACGCGTTGCTCGGCGCGACCGTTTCGGCGACCATGCTCGACCAGTGGGAAGACAGCGCGGACGGCTACGGCCGGCAGTACCGGAGCGTTCCGCCGTTGCGGCTGCTGTGTGACGTGCTGCTGGAACTGGGTGACGTTCGCCGGATGTGCGAAGGGCGCCAGCCGGTGGAGTTTTCCGAGCGGCTCTGCCGTCTGGCCGCGAAGCTGTCCGCGCTGGCCGGCATGACCATGATCAACATAGGGGACCAGCGCCTGGCGCGGTCGTTCTTCCGTACGGCGCGGATGGCCGCGGACGAGACAGGCGACCGTCATCTGCGTGGCTGGGTTACCGTCCGCGAGTCCATGGTGCCGCTCTACTACGCCGATCCGGCGGAGGCTGCCTTGCTCGCCCGGGCGGGCGGCGACCTGGCCGGGAGGCACTCCTGCGTGGCCAGCGTGATGGCCCGGGTCATGGAGGCACGGGCGCTGGCCAGGCTGGCATCCGCCGGATGCGGCAGCGTCCGCGAAGCCTTGGGGCAGGCCAAGGGGGCACTGGACCGGGCCCATCTGGCGCTCAGCGGGCTGGCGGGAGAGCTTCGTGGCGATACGGCCTTTGGCTATACCGAGCGGCAGATCCTCTTCCATCAGGGCGACACTCTTATCACCCTGGGCGATTACAAGAGCGCGGACGAGGTGTTCGAGCTGTCTCTCCAGATGTACTCGCCGGGCGAGATCCTGGACAGATCCCTGATCATGCTGGGACAGGCCCGGTGCAGGCTTGAGGCGGACGAGCCGGAAGAGGCGCTGCGGCTGAGCCGTGACACCGTGCTGGCCCTGCCGCCCCAGCACCGCTCGGGGCTCGTGGTCCGGGCCGCCCGGTCGCTGGGCGAGTCGGTCGCCGCCGAGCACGGCGACCTGCCTGCCATCCGCGAGTACCGCGAGGCCCTTCTCACCGGCTAAAGCTCTTAAACAACGACAACCCTGGGCCCATCACACGCCGAGGCCGGTGTGCAGCGCCAGAAAGGCCAGCCCGTCCGCCGACAGCGATACCGAACGGCTGACCGCGCGGGCTCCGTGCCCCACATCAGACTCCCGCCTGAGCAGGATCGGGTTGGCCGGCCAGCGGGCGGAGGTGGCGTACTGCAGCGCGGCGCACATCTTGCGGGCATGTACCGGGTCGACCCGCGTGTCCTTATCAAAGGTGGTGAACAGGACCGCCGGGTAACGCGTCCCCTCGCGCACGTGGTGATACGGCGAGTAAGAGAGCAGCCAGCCCAGCTCATCCGGGTCGTCGGCGGTGCCGTACTCATCGTTCCAGGTCTGGCCGAGCCCGAAACGCTCGTAACGCACCATGTCGAGCAGCGGCGCGGAGCAGATGGCCGCGGCGTAGAGCTCCGGCCGCTGGGTGATGGCCGCGCCGACCAGCAACCCGCCGTTCGATCCTCCCGATATGGCGAGCTGGCCGGGTGTGGTCCACCCCTCGGAGATGAGCGTCTCCGCTGCTGCGTGGAAGTCGTCGAACACGTTCTGCTTGTGGTCGCGCATTCCGGCGCGGTGCCATTCCTCGCCCTCCTCCCCGCCGCCGCGGAGTCCCGCGACTGCGTAGACACCCCCGGCTTCCACCCAGGCGAGGATCGAGGCAGCGAAGGCCGGGGCGAGACTGATGCCGAACCCGCCGTACCCGTACAAGATCGTCGGCCGCGGGTTCAGCGGCGCGCGGTCCGCTGAACCGGCGCCCCTGCCGGGATCGTGCCCCTGTGCCGCCCCCGTGCCCAGTGCCGCCCCCGTGCCCGGTGCCGTCCCGGCGGCCAGCGCCGTGACCAGCATCCGGACCTCCGTGCCGTCGGCGGACCGGTAGGTCACCTGGCGCGTGTCCACGGTGGCCAGGACCTCAACCGTTCCGGGTGCGCGGGTCCAGGTCGTGACCTCCCCGGTGCGGGCGTCGTAGTGCTGGACCGACACGGGCGTCGTGTAGTCGGTATAGCCGAACCAGGCTTCGTGCCCTCCCTCGGGCCGCTCGGTGATGCCGCCGGTACTGCCGAGCCGTCTGGTCCCGCCGGTACCGCCGAGGCCCGGAAGGGCCAGCGCGCTGATCCGCTCGCCGGTGGCCAGGTCGTGCACGGTGAGCTCGCTGATCGCGTGCCGGGTCCACGAGACGAGCAGCAGCGGCCGGTTCAGCTCCGCACCGTCGAGGATGGCGAAATCCGTCAGCACGGCCTCCGGATCCTGACCGATCAGTTCCCGCCAGGAGGCGGGGCCCGGCTGGCCGGGATCGGTGACCGCCAGCCGGCCCCGCGGCGCTCCATCGTCGGTGAACACGTACAGCAGGCCGTCCCGGCCGACATGGACGCTGGTCCGTGCGTCGACCTCCTCCTGGACCACGGTCAGCGTCGGCGCGGTGACCGGCGAGGCGGCTAGATCGGCCAGCCACACGTCGCTGCGCGGGGCCGTCCCCTGGGCGGCCGAGATGACCAGCCACCGGCCATCCTGGCTGACCGATGCGCCGTAGTAGTTGGTTTTGTCCCGGCCCGCACCGAAGATGAGGATGTCCTCGTCGGCGGGCGTGCCGACGGTGTGCAGGTACACCCGGCGGTGGTACTGCTCTTCGCCTGGGGGCAGCACCCCCGGCGGGAGCCTGCGCACGTAGTAGAACGCCTTGCCGCCGGGCAGCCAGGCGATGGGGGAGTAGCGGCACCGGTCGATCGGGCCCTCGGCCAGCTCACCGGAGATGATGTCGGTGACCCGGAGCACCGACTCTTCGTCGCCTCCCGCCGACAACTGGTAGGCGAGCAGGCGTCCCTCGTTGTCCGGCGCCCAGTGGTCGAGCGTCGTGGCCCCCGACGGGTCCAGGGCCATGGGGTCGATGAGGGCGCGCTCCGGCTCACCCGGTGCCACCGTCATCAGGACGGAGTATTCCTGATCGGCGGCGCGGCGCAGGAAGAACTGCCGCTGCCCGCGCCAGACCGGTGCGCTCACGTACCCCGCACCCATCAGTTCGCGGATCCGCGCGGTCAGCGGCAGGCGGCCGGGCAGAGCGGCGGCGTGCTCACGCATCAGCGCGTCCTGAGCCGCGAGCCAGGCCTGGCTTTCGCCGCTGGCCGGGTCCTCAAGCCAGCGGTACGGGTCACGCACGAGGTGGCCGTGCAGGTTCTCGGCGAGGTCGAGGCGGCGCGCGCTGGGGTACATGATCGCACTCTACGAGTGCGAGACAACCGCTCCGGCGCAGGTCCCGGCCTGCCGGGGCAAGTGCGGGACGCCATTGTGTCGACGGCTCGCCACGCCGGCGCTATGACCCGGCGGGGGACGACCGTTAGGCTGTCCTTGGCATTGCGCACCATCCGGGAGGCGGGCGTGCGACGGGTACTGCTGCTCAACGTGACATATGAGCCGTTGACGACGGTCGGCCTGCGCCGCGCGGTCTGCCTGGTGCTCGGCGAGAAGGCCGATGTCGTGCACGACGATGCGGAGGGCAATTTGCTCCGCTCCACCTCAGTCGTCCTGGCCATGCCGTCGGTGATCAGGCTGCGCCGCTACGTCCGGGTGCCCTACCGCAGCAGGGTCCCGCTGACCAGGGGCGCGCTCATGCGCAGGGACAATTACCAGTGCGCGTACTGCGGGCACCGCGCCGAGACCATCGACCACGTGCTGCCCCGGAGCCGGGGCGGCATGCACACGTGGGAGAACTGCGTCGCCTCCTGCATGCGCTGCAACCACAGCAAAGCCGACCGTCTGGTCGAGGAACTTGGCTGGACCATGCGCTGCGTACCCGCCGTCCCGAGGGGCGCGCACTGGCGGCTGATCGGCGCGGCCAACGACGGTGACCCGCAGTGGGCGGCCTACCTGGCGGAGTCCAGCGCAGCCTGACCCGGCGCCCCGACCAGGCACCCCGGACCGCCGGCGTCCGGGCTGGCGGCGCCCTGGTTCTCAGCTACGCCGACCCCCGCACTGGCGCCGGCCCCCGCACTGGCACTGGCTGCCGCGCTGGCGCCGCCCCCCGCACTGGCGCCGGCCCCCGCACTGGCACTGGATCCCGCGCTGGCCACGACCCACCGCTCTTCGAACCGGCCGAACC
>JAWWPY010000372.1:0-11308 GCA_033854735.1 Streptosporangiaceae bacterium
CCACGGTGACTTCCCTGCTCATCAAGGAGTCCGTTAATCAATCAGTGGACAATATGGGCTTCTTTAACGCTCTCCAGTCATGCTTCACGCTGCATCAGCTTAATCATTCGCACTGGGCAGAGATTCATGACGATAAGGTACCTGCCGGCCTCCCGGAAGATGGCATCGAATCATGGAGAACCGCTCGTGCCGTGACACCCGCGATCCGAGGTGGTCCCCGTGCCGCAGGCAGCCCGAGTGACGATTTCCTTTGAGACCAAAACGTCGGGCACCGCTCCAGTCGGAGGGTCATGCATAGCTAGTTTCTAAGCTGGGCCAGTAGGTCTAAGATCCGAGTCGGGTCTATCCCACGAACTGTACGCAGATCGATGCTCCTATGGGGCACTATCAATGCCCAGCGTGACCATTGCGCCGCGTCCATCACCTACTTTGCGCTGGCGGCGTCACCGATGCGGGAGCGCCGACTCCTGACAGCGAACTGGCGGGCCGCGTCAGGCTTTGCCCGTACCTACGGTGCACGGCGCAGGTGACGGCTGACATCACCAGTCAGGTCGACCTGGACCTGACGCTCCGAGAACCGCCACCGCGGGCCGGCTCGCTCGAAACGATCGCGGTAGCGGCCAGCCGCGACGGGCTGCAGGGCCAGACCGGGCACTGCCTGCAGGACCGTGAAGTACGCGCGCGAGACCGCCGTGCCCGCCTCTTCGTTAATTTCGATCGCGATATTGGTAGTCACGTGCTTGGTGCGCGGCGTGCCATCGTCGTACACGATCACCATGGCCCGGAACATTCTCTCGATGGCCTCCGGCCCGTTCACCGACGAACCGCCGCCGGTGAACGCAGCGTCAGCGAGCAGCGCGCCAAGCCCCGCGAAATCACCGTCGTCGACGAGCTCGGCATAGGTCGTGATCAGGTTCTCGATCGCTCGGTAACTTGCCGCCGGATCGAGCGGATCGCTAGCGCTCGCAGCCACGTCTCATGCCTCCATGGGGACGCGGCATTGCGCCGGCGCCGTGGGAATCGTGCAGCCACGGCGGCGCAGCTTCCGCGCGCGCTGGGTCAGGCGTAAGCCTTCCTCCATCTGCGGCGGATGGCAACCCAGGGACGGGGAGACGGTACCTGACCCGGCCCCCGGCGGCCCGGTCAGGTCACACGCCGCAGACGGGCGTTTACGTCCCGGCGTTCCCAGCCCTCCGCGGCTTGTGCCAGCGCACCCCAGGCGGGCGCCCGGCTCCGGTCCGTTCGAACTCGCTAGACCCGGGCGCGTCCGGCGATCAGCGCCGCACCTGATCCCGCCGCAGCGCCGACGACGTCGCCGGGTTAATCAGGACTGGAGGAATTCCAGGAGGTCGGCGTTGATCGTCGGGGCCTCGGTGGTCGGCATGCCATGGGGGAAGCCGTGATAGGTCTTGAGCGTGCCGTTCGGCACGAGCTTCGCGGACAGAGGCCCGGAGTCGGCGTAGGGAACGATCTGGTCGTCGTCTCCGTGCTGCACCAGGACGGGCACCGTGATTTTCTTGAGGTCCTCGGTGAAGTCGGTCTGGGAGAAGGCGACGATGCCGTCGTAGTGGGCCTTCGCCCCGCCCATCATTCCCTGGCGCCACCAGTTCTCGATGATCGCCTCCGAGGAGGTTGCCCCGGGCCGGTTAAAGCCGTAGAAGGGGCCCGACGGCAGGGCCCGGTAGAACTCGGACCGGCCGGCCGCCAGCTGAGCCTGCAGATCGTCGAACACGCTCTTGGGCAGGCCGCCGGGGTTGGCCTCGGTCTGCACCATCAGCGGCGGCACCGAGCTGATCAAGACCGCCTTCGCGACGCGGCTCTCACCATGCCGGGCGATGTAGCGCACGACCTCACCGCCGCCGGTCGAGTGGCCGATGTGCACGGCGTCATGAAGATCGAGGTGCGTGGTCACCGCGGCCAGGTCGTCAGCGTAGTGATCCATGTCATGACCGTCACTGGTCTGCGTGGACCGGCCATGCCCGCGCCGGTCGTGGGCGATGACACGGTAGCCGTGCTGCAGGAAGAACAGCATCTGGGTGTCCCAGTCGTCGGCTGACAGCGGCCAGCCGTGGCTGAATACGAGGGGCTGACCAGAACCCCAGTCCTTGTAGAAGATCTCCGTGCCATCGGTCGTGGTGATCGTTCCCATGCGCTCGCCTCCATGTGGTCCGGGTGACGGAATTCCCCTACCCCAGGGTAAGAATCCGGACACGCCGAGCCTGTGTCTTGGGGCTGTAGTGTCCGTAACTGCGGAAGACGAGTAGGCCGAGGCGCGCTGGGCCAGCCCCGGGCCAGGGCGCTGAGCCACCCATCCGCCGGCAGGGTTGTCCCGCGCGAAGAAGCCCCGGTTCCAGTCCGCCCTCCGGCGGTGAGCCGGAGGGCTGGCGGCCGAATGGCGTTCAGCCGGTCAAACACCGTACTGATCTACACGACTAGGACCCGAAGATCCACGGGATACACGCCGTAGCCCAGCCTGTTAGCAGCGTGTTAGCCGCCTGTTAGCGGGCGCCATCATAATTTCCCAATGCCAGTTGGTACGCCGCAGCTAGCCGCTGGCCGGCTGGGCTTCGCCGGAGTGCCCGTAGCTCCACGCCGGCTTGCCGCCAGCCGCGTTGGACGTCACCTCGGGCCCGACGAGCAGGAAGTGGGCTTCTTCCTCCGCGTGGGGGCAGTGCTCGACACCGCGGGGGATGACGAACAGGTCTCCCGGGTTCAGGTGGACGTCGCCGGAGCGGAGCTGGATCGTCAGCTGCCCGCGCAGGATCAGGAAGGTTTCTTCCTGGTCCTCGTGGGTGTGCCACGTGGTCGACCCGATGCCCTTGGCAACCTTGAACAGGTTGCCGTTCGCGCTGCCGATGACCTGCTGCGACCAGAATTCGGTCAGCCCCTCGGCCACGTCGGCGGGTGTCACCTTCTGCATCTTGACCTCCAAGGCGTTGCGGAGCGGTTCAGTCCCGCTCATCACGAAGCGTAGATCGCGACGGGCTCGCACCCTCGGCGTCGACCCAGAACCGGTCTGCCACGACAACGGCCCCACCGGCACCACACGTGTCCGACCCGGCCTGCGCGAAGCGCTGGCCGCACCACGCCGCCGACACGCTCGTGGTTGCTCCTAAAGGGATCGTCTACCGGGACGGCCGCGTCCCATGACCGCAGCGGGTGCCGCACGACTTCGCCGGTACCGGGTAGCGCTGAGGGCGCCCCGAACGGGCTGATCTGTACTCGATACGGCAATGGCGGCCGCCCTCGGAGAGATGTAAATATTCGGTCCAGTGCACAGGCAGGCGATTCGCTTGCAGTACGCCGCACCGCGGCCGCTCACTGAGGTTTTCTCAGCGACTTTACGTGATCATTTTGTACTGGGATTGGACTAGGGCGGAGGCGCGCTGTCGCCGGCCGGCAGGTCCGGGCGCTGCCGATTACGTCCTCGCGGATGGGCTGCCTGCTGGATTCCCTGGACCGCGGCTACCGGGTGCCGAGGATTTGATTCTCCAGTTACTGGAGGAGCCAGACTGACGCCATGGACAACGACGGACCTCTTCTGACGATCGGTGAGCTGGCCAGACGTGCCGGCGTGCCGGTGCGCACCATCCGGTTCTGGTCGGATAGCGGGCTAGTGCCGCCGGCCTCGCGGACTGACAGCGATCGCAGGCTGTACGACGCGGCATGCGTGGCCCGGCTGGAGCTGGTGATGACCTTGCGAGAGCTGGGCGTGAGCCTGGCCAATGTCCGGCGCGTACTGGACGGCCAGGTCACCGCCGCGGAGGTGGCCGCTATCCACCTGGAGGCGCTGGACACCGAGATCCGGACCCTGCGGCTGCGCCGGGCAGTTGTGGCCGCCGTGGTGAAGCGCTCTGCCGACGGCCAGGAGATGGGCATGATCAACAAACTGGCGCGCCTGTCCGCGGCCGAGCGGCGCCAGATCATCGATGACTTCACTGCGGAGGTCTTCCGCGGACTGGATCCCAGCCCGGCGAGGTTCGCGCGCTGGGCCGCGGCGCCGGATCTGCCTGACGATCCTTCCGCTGAGCAGGTCGAAGCCTGGGTCGATCTCGCCGAGCTGGTCGCCGACCGGGATTTCCGCGATCAGCTGCGGCAGGTCGCCGGCATCGGCGCCCAGATCCAGTCCGGTACCTGGCTGGTCGACGTCGAGCGGGCGCAAGAGGAGGCCGAAGCGGCCTGTCAGCGGGGAGTGCCGCCTGACTCGGCCGAAGCGGCCCGGATCGTGGCGCAGATCCTTGACGGCACCCCCGGTGCCCAGCGCCGGCCCGAGTTGCTGGCTCAGCTGGAAGCCGGCACCGATCCCCGGATCGAACGCTACTGGCAGCTGACGGCCGTCATCAGCGGCCGCGGCCCGTTCCCGTCGCTGCAGCGCGCCATTGAATGGCTGGCCGCCGCGCTGCGCGCGAGCCAGGACCCGAAGGAGGAAGGCCGGTGATCGAGATTCGCGGGCTGACCAAGCACTACGGCTCAACAGTCGCTGTCGACCACCTCAGCTTCGATGTCCTGCCGGGTGCCGTCACAGGATTCCTGGGCCTGAACGGATCAGGGAAGTCCACCACCATGCGCATGATCCTCGGCCTGGATGCCCCGGACGCCGGGCACGCCCGCATCGGCGGGCAGGCCTACCGTCAACTTCGCTGGCCACTGCGCGAAGCCGGGGGGCTGCTGGAATCCAGGGCCTTCCACCCGGGCCGGTCCGCCCGCGCACACCTGGCCGCACTGGCGGCCAGCAACTCCATCAGCCAGTCCAGGGTCGCCGAGGTCCTGGACATAGTCGGACTGGGATCCGTGGCGCGCAAACGGGCCGGGAAGTTCTCGCTCGGCATGGCGCAGCGTCTCGGCATCGCCGCGGCCCTGCTGGGAGACCCGGCCGTGCTGCTGCTCGACGAGCCGGTGAACGGCCTGGACCCGGAGGGAATCCGCTGGATACGCGGCCTGCTGCGGTCACTGGCCGCCGAAGGCCGCGCAGTCCTGGTCTCCAGCCACCTGATCAGCGAAATGGCCCTGATGGCCGACCGGCTGGTCGTGATCGGCCAGGGACGGCTCCTGGCCGACACCACGGCGGCTGAGCTGTCCAGCCGGGCCCCCAGCCTCGAAGAGGCCTTCCTGCAACTCACCGGCGATAGCGCCCAGTACCAGGCAAGGAACATGTCATGACCGCCCACACCAGCCACCAGCCACCCGGCAGATACCGATTCCGGCAGCTGGCCCGGATGGAATGGATCAAGCTACGCAGCCTGCGCTCCACCTGGCTCACCCTGGCAATTGCCGTCGCCGCGTCAGCGGGCATCGCCCTCGCAACAGGCAGCAGCACGACCAGCGGCGGCATGTTCGTCGGCAACACGCTGATCGGCATGCTCATCGGCGTGCTGCTCATCGGGGTAGTCGGTGTACTGGCCATGACCAGCGAGTACACCTCCGGGACCATCCGCGCCACATTCGCCGCCGCGCCACGCCGGCTCAGGGTCCTGGCGGCCAAAGCCGCGGTCGTTGGTGCGGTGGCGCTGATCACCGGCGAGGCAGCAGCATTTCTGTCCTTCTTCGCAGGCGGCATGACCCTGCGCCACGGCATCACCGCGCCAGCCCTCAGCCAGCCCGGTGTCCTGCGGGCGATCGTCCTCACCGGAGCCAGCCTCAGCCCGATCGCCCTGCTCGGACTCGGCCTCGGAGCGATCATCCGGCACACCGCCGCGGCGATCACCGTGGTAGTCGGAATCGTCTGCGTCGGCGGGCCGCTGAACCTCGCTATTAGGCCCTACCTGCCGATTTACATAGTCAGCCACTCGCTCAGCGCTACGACGCCGCTATGCCGCCCCGGCGCGGCGTCATGCTGGCTGTCAGCCTGGAGCGGACTCGGAATGCTCGCCATCTACGCAGCCATCGCCATGGTCCTGGGCGCGCTGATCCTCGCCCGGCGAGATGCATAAGCCGCAGGCAACGCTCCGGACCGGCCGCCACATGCCAAGGTCAACCCGGCGAGGCCCGGGCCCGCCACGTGCCCGATCAGCCGCCACCCCCCTCAAGACCACCGAGAGCAGAGTCACCGCGCTCGGCGACGCCATCCGTGAGCACCCAGCCCATTCTCCTGCCCGAGACACCCAACGGCATTGGCACCGCCGTCGTCACGCTCGCAGCCGGCACCGGCCCCTTCTGCCGACTCCGAGTCCCCGAGATCACCGAACAATGGGCAGCAGCCCGCACCGCTGCCACGACGGCGTCGCGGCTTGTCGCGCCTCTTCTACCGGGGGCTCTGCGCCTGCCTGGGGATCTTGCGCTATGTCCGCGTGTCTGCCAGTCTGTCCCCGTCACAACCTGGATGACCGGATCAACCTTGTTGAGAAAACTTCACTGCGCCATGGGGGTTCAAGTCGGTTTTTCATGGGGGTTCGAGTCGGTTCCGCTGGCGGCTGGAAGCTAAGGGCGGGCAGAGTTGGCGAGCGTGCATATTCGGCTGTTATGCATAGCGGTGCTCGTTGGCCAAAATAGGGGCCCCGGGCCGACGGCTCTCTCCGGTCTGGCTGGAGGCAACTGCGGCGCTAGAACAGCGCGACACCGGTGAGCGCGGCCAGCCGGTCCATCAGCTGGTCCTGGAAAGCCAGGTCACGGGCTTCTGCTGCGGGCTCCTGTCGCTGCTGGTGGTACCAGTAGCCGCCGCTCACGGTCGCTGCTGCGTCGTTGCTGACGGCGAGCCATGTCTGCGTGAGGTATCCCAGTTCCAGGTCGCCGGTTGCTGCGGGGCCGCCCATCTTGGTCGGGACCCAGCCCGGATCGACGGCGTTGCTGAGTACTTCCGGCCAGGCGCGCGCGACGGTGAGCGCGAGCGCGGTCGCCTGCAGCTTGCTCTCGGAGTAGGCCTGTCGGGCGTTCCACTGCCGCCCGGTCCAGTCGATATCCCGCAGGGACCCGGCACCAGCGTGGTGCAGTCCGCTGGTGAGGTAGATCAGCCGATCCGGGCGGTCGATCAGCCCTGTGAGCATGTAGGGGGCGAGGGTGTTCACAGCGAGGGTCTTCGCGTGTCCTTCGGCGGTCGCAGAACGGGAAGGCTCAAGGAAGACGCCGGCGTTGTGGATGACAGCGTCCATACGGCCGATGTCGTTCACCTGATCGGCGAGTTCTCGGGTCTCGGGTGCGCTGCTGAGGTCGCCGGTGACGACTCCTGCGGCGTCCGGGGCGAGGTCACTGAACGCCGCGGCCCGCTCGCGGGTGCGGGCGTGGAGAACAACGTCATGGCCTTCACCTATCAGGGCTGTGGCGGCGGCGCGGCCGAGCCCGTCGGTGGAGCCGGTGATGAAGATGCGGGACACGGGATCATTCCTCCGCTTAGCGTGCTGGTGCCTGACGAACTGGCCAGCCGCAGCCCGCTCGCCGCCGCCTGGCGTAACCCGGGACGCGAGCTCGACCGGTTCATGGGCGACGGGCGGGCCCAGCGTAAAGGCGGCAACTTGATCTGGCCGGAAACTTCGTCACTACCATACGGGCTAGGGCCTGAGGACGATCTTGCAGCGGGTGTGGCGGCGTTCGAGCTCGGTGTAGGCCTCGTGGACCTGCGCCAGCGGGTAGACGTTCGCGATCGGCACCTCGAGGTGTCCGTCGGCGATCAGGCCGGCCAGCTCGGCGAGCACCCTGGCGCCCGGCCCGGCCGCCGCACATGCGCTGGTTCCGGCCAGCCTTTGCCACCGCCCTGGTCAGGCGAACCGGTCAGTCCGATCGCTGGGTCACCACCGGTGATGACACCGGCCGACGACGTGCGCTAGATATCCGCCGTTCTGCGCAGCGACGGAGGCGTCAGTGCGTCAGTGCGCCGACATGCTGCAGTTCTGACCTGCAGTTTCTTGCTTCCGCCGGTCCGCGAGCGCCGCGCAGCGACCGCCGGAGCAACTGGAAGCTCGCGTTAACTACCTTTCGGCGCGGACGCCGCGACTGCGGACGCGTAGTCCGGCAGTACGCCCAGCTGCGCGAACAGGGTGGTAAAAGCGATGTGGCAGTCGAACACCTCGATCTTGCCTTCGCGCAGGTACCAGAAGTCGGCGGTCGGGAAGTCGATCTTGGCCCCCGTCGGCTGGATCGGGCCGACGGGCGTCTGGAACGGCCCGAGGAAGGTGCCCTGGATCGACAGCTCGATGCAGACGACGTCGCCGCTCACGGTGATCTCCTTCAGCTCCCGGTGAATGTCGGGAAGGAACTGGCTCAGAAAGACGATCAAACCGCTCAGTTGCGTACCCCGCAAACTATCCTGGCCATCCACACCGCCGATGCCGTTGAGCACACCGTCCGCTGCGAACAGATCCATGAACCCCTGGGGGTCCAGGGAATCACCCTCGCCATCGTGGTACGCCTGCAGGACGACCGCGAGGTTGGCCTTCTCACGCTCGGTCAGGTGGCGGTTGGTGAGCGGCAGCGCGGACGGCGGGACTGGCGCGGAGTCGGCCAGGGTGGCGGCGGACGCCTGGCCGGTCAGTGTGCCCCCGACCAGCGTGGCGACCGCGGGGACGACCGCGATGGCCGCGCTGCGCGCGAGGAACGAACGGCGGTTAGTGGAGGACATGGTGATTCCCTTCGATGGGTAGGGCGGGCGGATTAGCGGAACTCGCCGATCAGAGATAGTCGGCATGGCTCCTAGCCAAGATGGGCTTGGACCCTGGCCGTGTCGGTGTGCGAGTTCCGCTGCCGGTGGCTGTTACTCCTTGCGCAGCCGGTCAGTGAGGACGATCTCGACGATCGCCTGGACTGTTTCCTGGCGGGCCCAGTCGCGCTGCAGCTCGCACGCGAGCGAGACCCAGCTGATGGGCTGCGCGCCGGCCTGGATCACGCGGTCCAGGCCGGCCCGGTGGGCCTCGGGCGAGGTGCCGGCGATCGCGTCAACGACGGGGTAGACCTCGTACCCTTCGCGCAGCGCATCCAGGGCGGTGAAAGCCATACAGACTTCGGTCCACAGGGCACAGATGATGATCTTGCGGCGGCCGGTGGCGTGGACGGCCTGGACGAATTCGAGGTCTTCCCACGAGTTGACCGTGGTCCGGTCGAGCGGCTTGTCGTCTGCCAGCAGGCCGGCGAGTTCCGGCAGCGTCGGTCCCTGGCCGGAGGCGACGTTGACGGTCGAGTGCACGACCGGGACCCCGAAGGTCTTGATGGTCCTGACCGTGGAGACCGCGTTCTTGAGCAGGAGCGCCGGATCCATCGAGCGGACCGTGGCCAACTGAGCGGGCTGGTAGTCGATGAACAGGAACGCCGCGTTTTCCGGCGTGATGAGATGATCGGAAAGCGGGTCGCGCACCGGGGCACTGGTCACCCTAACGGCACCTCCTCATACAGGGACTGGTGCGCCCGAAACTAGGGGCCATCAAGGTGAGCAGCCGTCACCTGGTTCCAGTGATCTGCGGTCCGGACGTAGAAATGCCCGGCCCGGTAGCTGAACGCGCGCGGCGCTGACTGTGCCCTGCGCCAAAACCTTGCGCATGGTCTCACCTGCTGCTTTACGCTCGGCGTTCCTGTCTATTCGTCTCCTCTGCTTGTTATGGTCCGGATGTTCGGCTGGCTGGTGCTCTTGGACGAAGCGACGCGGACAAGGGACGGACATCGGCCACACCAAGGCCTGCACCAGGAACCCCCACGGCAGCCCGGCCGCGCCGCCGATATCACTGCCCGTATCGAACGCAGGCAGGTTCTCGGCGGTCTGATCAGCGAATACCGCAGAGCAGCCTAGCGAGCGCGAAACGCCAGATCAGCGGCTATGAACAAGTTTTGGCACGGGACAAACCCCAGGCTTGAATCACTGGAATCCGGTGATGGCCGTTCACCGGCTTGCTCGCGAAGGTGGCCAGGGTTGCCAAACCAGGAAAGCTCTCATCGCGACAAAGGAGACCGAGCGTGACGTGTCGAAGAACGCTGAGAGTGACTAGTGGCCGGGTCGCCACGGTGATAGCCGCCACGGCAGCGCTGCTGGCGGCGGGAGCGACCGGGGCCATGGCCCGGACCGGGCCCGGGAGAGCACCCGGGCAGCCGGGGGGGACGCCCGGGCAGTGGCCGATGGCCGGGCAGAACATCGATGACACCCACTTCCAGGCCGGCGAACACGAGATCTCCCCGGCCAGCGTGGGCCGGCTGGCGCCGCGGTGGACGCTGACCACGGCCGGCGCGGTCTCCGCCACCCCGACCGTGGACGACGGCACGGTGTACGTCCCGGACTACGGCGGCAAGCTGTGGGCGGTCGCGGCCGGCAGCGGGAAGGTGCAATGGTCGCAGGATATCTCTACGTATACCGGGGTGGCGGGTGACCTGTCCCGGACCAGCCCGGCCGTCTACGGCAACGATCTCATCCTCGGCGACGGCTGGATCCTCAGTTCCGGCGCAGCCGGCACATCCGGCGCCCGCGTGTTCGCTGTCAACCGCCGCGCCGGCAAGCCGGTGTGGTCGACGCAGGTGGACACCGATCCGAACGCCCAGGTTACCGGTTCCCCGGTGATCTACGACGGCGTAGCGTACGTGGGCATCTCCTCCAAGGGGGAGGGAAACGACCAAGACTCGTTCCGCGGGGCGGTCATCGCGGTGGACGCGGCCACCGGCAGGCTGCTGTGGAAGACCTACACGGTGCCGTCGAACAACGGTGGCGGCGACTCCAACAAGCCCGGCTACTACAGCGGCAACGCGGTGTGGGAATCCTCCTTCGCCGTGGACCCGCGGCGAGGGCTGCTGTATGTGGATACCGGGAACAACTACAGCGTGCCCGCAGGGGTCTGCACCACGCCGCAGCAGACAGGGTGCACCCCGCCCGCGGCCGATGACTACGTGGACTCGCTGCTGGCCCTCAAGCTCAGTGACGGCACGGTCGCCTGGGCCGACCACACGCTGAACGGCGACCTGTGGACGCTGCTCCAGCCGACCGGGCCGGACTTCGACTTCGGCGCCGGGCCCAACCTGTTCACCACCACCAGCCCGGTCACCGGCCGCCCCGAGCAGCTGCTCGGCGCCGGCCAGAAAAGCGGCGTCTACTGGACGGTCGACCCCGCCACCGGCAAGGTCGCCTGGCAGACCAGGATCGGCCCGTCGGGCAACGCAAACAACGCCGGCATCGAGTACGGCACGGCCACCGACGGGCGGCGCATCTACGCGGCCGAGGCCGACACCGCCGGCCTCTCCTACACCCTGGGTGGGTCCGGGCCGTACGCCGGGAAGACCGTCACTGGCGGCTCCTGGGCGGCCCTGGACCCAGCCACCGGCAAGATCCTGTGGCAGACCCCCGACCCGCAAGGCGCCGTCGATGCCTCCTTCGTCAGCACCGCCAACGGCGTCGTCTACGCCGGATCGA
>JAWWPY010000373.1:0-4920 GCA_033854735.1 Streptosporangiaceae bacterium
GGGCCAGGCCACCAACGAGGACCACACGGCGGCCAACGAGGCCTTCGAGAAGATGTACAACCGGAGCGTCTCCACGCCCATCAACCTGCGGCGGCGGACGGAGATCCTGCGTTTCTTCGACGGCTTCACCCTCGTGGACCCCGGGCTGGTGTACGTGTCCCTGTGGCGCCCCGACTCAGCCGCCGACGTGCCCGACGATCCCAGCCGGTACGGGAACCTGGTCGGCGTGGCCCAGAAAACCTCGTAGGCACCGGCGCAAACCACCCCCGCCATTCCCCCGGCCGGGGGACGCGCTCCCGGGCCGCCCGGCATAAGTTCGCGCTACACGCCCGCCGCAGCAGCGGCCCGTGTCCCGCACCTTTATGCGTAAGGGGACCGCCGTGGCCATCAACTGGACAGCGGACCAGTCGGCAGACCCGGAACCCCGGGACGGCCATCCGGCCAATCTAGAATTGACCAGCACAAACGGTCCGATCGGCGCGGTCATCGACGCTACCTACGAGGGAGCGGTGGGAAGCAACGGCGGCGCGCCGGTGTGGGGTTACCGGGCGGTGGCGAGATTGAGTGGTCATCTCGCCGCCATGCACCGGGCCGTGTACCCGGCCGCCCGGCAGCGTCTCGGCGAGGACCAGCACCTCCTCCGGCGCTGCCGCGCGGAGGCCCGCGAGACCGCGTGGGCGCTCCGCGTCCTCCAATCCCATCTCAGCGGTGACGGGGGCCCGGCCGCCCGCCAGCCCGGGACCGTGCAGCTGTGGCTGGAAGAGTGCCTGGATGAGTACCGCTCGGCGGAACAGGCGCTGATCGCCTGGATGCACGAGCGGCTGACGACCCTGGAGTGCGACCGGCTGGCCCTCGGTTACCGCGCCGCCCTCCGGCGCGCACCCACCCGGCCGCACCCTCGCGGGCCGCATAGCGGCTGGCCAGGCCGGATAGCCTTCCGGCTGCACGTCTTCTGGGACGGGGTGCTCGACGGGGTCGATTCACGCCCGGGCGTCGGCCGCCCTGACTGAATTGCCCCGCCCCCGTGCGGGCAGCCGAGCGGGGCTACCAGCCGAGCTGGGCCACCAGCCGAGCTGGGCCACCAGCCGAGCTGGGCTACCAGCTGAGCTGGGAGATCTTGTCGTAGTCCGCCGAGGAGTAACTGGCCAGACCATCCGACAGCGCGAAGATCCACTCCGCGACGCCCAGGGAGAGCGCGGTGCGGCTGCAGCGGGCGCAGAAATGCGGGTCATCCAGCCGGACCGAGTCGTCCGCCTCCAGCCGCACGTAGATCAGCTTCGATCCCTGCAGCCGCTGCCAGCCATCTCCTTCGCGGGCCAGCATGAGGGCTCGCTGCTCGGCGTGGGTGCGGCAGTGGTCATGCTGGCCAAGCTCCCCGGCCTTGCAGTAGCAATGGTCCTCGCCGGGAAAAGGCACGCCATTGGTTCCCCAGGCCAGCAGGCTGCCGTCCCTCACCAGCACCGCCGCATGGCGGGTCCGGGCGTGGGAGTCGCGGGCCAGTTCTGCGGCCCTCTCCACCATCTGCTCCGCCGCGTTACTGTCCTGACGTGTCAGTGGCCGCCGCTGCGGGCCCCGCTGTGGCTGTGGCTCTGCCTGTGGCTCTGGCTGCACGCCCACCCCTTTCGCCGCGCACGCCTGATCAGCACGGCCAGCCCTTACTGTACTGGCCAGGCTCAGACCGGCATATGGACGAGGTCCGGCGGCGCGGCCGAGTGGTGTCAGCCGGCGGGCGTGACCTGCAGCGCGACAGCCGCCCCGGCCGCAGTGACCGGCCGGGCCTGACTACGCCCGGGTCATGTGAGGTCGGTCGACTGTGTGACATCCGGGGAAGGAGGATGCACCTGGCCTGTCCCCGGTATCTCGATGGTGGTGGCGGCCATACGCTCACCCTTCTTCTTGTGCCGCGCGCCGTAGCCGACCGTCCATGCCGACAAGATGGCCCCCCAGAGAAATGGCATTACCTTGGAGCTGGCCAGAGCTGTTCCAGTCGAGGTGTTATATACGATGACGACCCGCAGGGTGGCTTCGAGGAGAAAGCCGACGCCCCACACGGCCGTGATGATCCGGAATACGCGCCGGTAGCCTTCATAGTGCCAGAGCCTGGTCATCTCCCGGCCCTTAGCGGTGTCCGGCCCGGTGAATTCCAGGGCGAAGCTGAACATCAGCGGGTGCCGCCTGCACAGCGAGCCCAGGCACGCGACCCCGAATAGGGCGGTCGGCACCGATCCCTCGACCAGCAGCAGCCTGCTGCTGTGGCTGACCAAGCCGAGCACCGTGCCCACGACGATCCCGGCCAGGACCAGGGCACCAACGACGTCGAGCCGACGGTGCTGAATGGCACCTATGGTCACGCCCAGGGCCGGGAACACCCCGCTCAGCAGCAGAGCTGTCACGGCCGTCAGGCCGGCGGAGCGCAGCAGGCTGTAGGCCGCCAGCGGGGCGGCCACGTCGAAGATCACGATCATCGCGATCGCGCGGAGCCTGCCGCCCTTCGCCGGGGTACGTCCGGCATCATTGCTCGTCTCCACGAGGAAAGGACCCTTCGCGACGGTGCGAGGACCGGCTGCCCCCGCCTGGCCGTGGCCCATGTCCCTGCTGTCAGCCAGGTGACCTGGCCCGCCCACTCTCAGCCCTATTTCCCGCCAGCATAGGTCGATTCGACTTATGCGGCAAGGGTAGATTGCCGTCATGGCGGGACGGCAGCTCACCTCGTTCGAGCACATACTGCTCGGCCTGATCTGCACGGCACCGTCGTCTGGGTACGACCTGAAGCGGATCTTCGCTGCCACGCCGATGGGCGTCTATCAGCCCAGCTCGGGCGCCCTGTATCCGGCGTTGCGCCGCCTGGAGCGCAGCGGCCTGGTCCGGGCTCAGACTTCATCCGGTCCGGCTGGCGAGCCAGCCCGGCGTCGCCGCGTCTATGAGCCAACGCAGACCGGTCAGGCGGCTCATCTGAGCTGGCTTCGCATACCCGTAGAACCAGCCACGGTCTCGCGGGACCTCGGCCTGCAGCTCATGCGCTTCGTGATGATGGAGCACCTGTTCCCGCGAGACGAGGTACTCAAATTCCTGCAGAACCTCGCAGACGCGCTCGCAGCGTTCACCGCGGACCTGGAGCGGCACACAGCCGACACCGATCCCAACGCCCGCCACCCGGGCCTTGCTCTCGACCACGGTCTGGCCGTCCACCGCGCCAGCCTTCGATGGGCCGAGCAGACCATCGCGGCACTCTCCGCCGCCCCCGCACCCTCCCGCAGCCAGTCGGGTCCGTCAGCGCGGTGAGAATGACAGAAGTACCATCGCTCCGTGAAACCCCGGGCCATCCTCATCGATCTCTTCGGTGATCATCTGCGCTATCACGGCGGCGAGGCAAAGCTCCAGGTGCTGAGCGAGCTGCTGCTGGACTTCGGCGTGGGTGAGAGCACGGCCCGGGTGGTGCTGTCCCGGATGCGCCGGGACGGCTGGTTCGTCACCCGCCGGGAGGGCCGCGAGACGGTCTACGCGCTGACCGAGCACAGCTGGCAGGTGTTCGACGAGGGACGCAAGCGCATCTTCGAGCGGACTCTCGACCCTTGGGACGGATCGTGGCGGATGGTCATCTACGCCGTCCCCGAGGCGGCCCGGGCGGAGCGCGAACGGATCCGCCGGACCCACGCCTGGCACGGGTTCGGGCCGCTGGCGTCGGCGACATGGGTGAGCCCGCACGACCGGCTGGACGAGGTGGAAGCGGCCCTGGCGGACAGCTCGGCCACCCGGCTCGACCTGCTGACGTGCCGGTCACGCGGCCGCGCTGCCGACGTGGAGATGGCCGGGCGGTGCTGGGATCTGGACGGGCTCGGCCGTGATTACGAGAAGCTGGTCAGCCGCTATGAGCAATTGCCCGCGACAGCTGATCTCGCCCGCCTCCCCGGGGACCAGGCCCTCCGGCTCCGCATCGAGCTGGTGGCCGAGTACCGCGGCTTCCCGTTCCGGGACCCTGACCTGCCGCCGGAACTGCTCCCCGAGAGTTGGCTGGGCTCCCGGGCGCACGAATTGTTCGTCGCGGCGCACGACGCGCTGCGGGAGCCGGCTGAGGCTCATGTTCGCGAGGTCCTCGAGCGATCTCGGTGATGACCACCGTTTCATCCCGCCTGGCCTGATCAAGTTCACTGACCTCACCCAGTTCAGCGGCCTGACTTCTTCATGAGCGAGAAGTATCCTGAGATCACTTTCACTCTGGACAATCTCGTGCCCGGCAGCGATGGCGTCACGGTCCCTGGTGTCCTCACCGTGCGCGATCGCAGCCGCCCGATCGCCTTCCCGGCGAACGTCGCCCTGGCCGGTGACGGTGGGATGGTGCTGGACGCCACGGTGCAGGTAGACCGGTCAGACTTCGGGATGACCGCGAACAAGATCGGCATGCTTTCCATGCAGAACACGATCACCGTGCACGCCGTATTCACCAAGAACTAGTCGAGTGTCCAACGTGCAGGCCACGCGATGCGGAAGTGGCCAGTCACCGTCGTGCCGTAACAAACGAGACTGGGGGATGTCATCGCTGAGTTCTTCGCCTTCGCCGTGGATAAGCGGCTGGCCCCATTCTGGCTCCCATTCGGCTTTCGCCCGAGCAAGGACGGCGTCACCATCACCGACACCGGGACATTCCTGGCGACCTACGGGTTCCTGAAATTGGAGACACCGCTCACCAACATCGATGAGGCGCATGTCACCCGCAATTACCGGTGGTGGACGGCCGCCGGGGCCAGAAGGTCAGTAGCCGATTATGGCCTAACGTTTGGGACCAACCGGGCCGCAGGAGTCTGCGTCCATTTTCGTGAGCCTGTTCCTTCGCCACTCGGGCGAAAGGGTCATCCGGCGCTCACCGTCACCGTTGCCGATGTTGACCGTCTCGCCGACCGACTCCAGCGTTCAGCCTCTGCT
>JAWWPY010000374.1:0-5641 GCA_033854735.1 Streptosporangiaceae bacterium
CCCCTGGACCTGATTGCTTGTTGGCGGGATGCTCATGACGGCCAGCATGGAGGGTTGACGCAGCGTCAAGGTCAAGTCCGCAGGGCTGATTCGATTCGTCCACTCACCTGGAAGCTACGGCTCGGCGACCGCCGAGACCGTCAATGGTCAGGTGCGGTAGACATCGCGCCGGTGGTCCTCGCCACAGGCGATCTCCAGATCTATGCCGTCGGCCGCTGCCGTGGCCCGCCCGGCTGTTCCCGGCCGGTGGGAGACCGGGCCGTGGCCGGGTCTCCCACCCGCCGGGCGGGCCGTGGGGGTCAGCGAACGGTGAACTGGTCGTGCAGGCCGCCCACTGAACTGTCGCCGACATACACGTCGAAGCGGCCAGGTTCGACGGCGAACTGTCCCTGGTTGTTGTAGAAGCCGAGGTTGGCCGGCCCCAGCGTGAAGGTGACTGTCCGCGTCTTTCCGGGCGCGAGGGTGACCCGCTGGAATCCGTCGAGCCGGCGGACCGGTTGCAGGATGCTCGCCACCTGGTCGTGAATGTAGAGCTGGACGACGTCGTCGCCGGTCCTGGTGCCCGTGTTGGTGATGTCCGCGGTGGCGGTCAGCGTGCCCGTCCTGGCGACGCTGCTCGCCGACAGGTGCAGGTTCGACAGCGCGAACGTCGTGTAGGACAAGCCGTACCCGAATGAGTACTGCGGCGTGTTAACCACGTCGAGGTACTTGGAGGTGTACTTGTTGTTCGGATCGTAGGGCCTGCCGGTCGGCAGCTCGTTGTAGGAGATCGGGATCTGCCCGACGTTGCGGGGGAAGCTCATCGGCAGCTTCCCGCCCGGGTTCACTTTGCCGAACAGCACGTCCGCGACCGCGTCGCCACCCTCGGTGCCAGGGAACCACGATTCGAGCAGGGCCGGCGCGTTGTCGGCGAGCCAGCCGATGGTCAGCGGCCTCCCGTTCATCAGCACCACGACGTACGGCTTACCCGTCGCCGCGATCGCCTGCACGAGCGCGAGTTGCTGCCCGGGCAGGCTGATGTCGCTGCGTGAGGACGCTTCACCGGAGTCGGCCGCCGGTTCGCCGACCACGACCACGGTCACGGCCGCTGCCTGGGCGGCACTGACCGCCGCGCCGAACCCGGAGGTCGACGTGCAGGAGGTGTCGCAGCCCTGCGCGTAGCTCACGGTCGCGCCCGGCACCGCCGCCTTGATGCCGCCCAGCACCGAAACGACCTTGCCCTGGTCGATGGAGTACCCGATCGGCACGTCCGGCCCGAGCTGGTCGGACGGGTTGTCGGCCAGGGGCCCGACCACGGCCACCGACGGCACGCCCGCGCTCAGCGGGAGCGCGTTGTTGTTGTCGTTGAGCAGCACCATCGAGCGGGCCGCCATGGTCCGGGCCGCGGCGAGGTGGGCCGGCGTGAGCTCGGCGCTCTGCACCCGGGTGGGGTCGGTGAGCGGATGATCGAACATGCCCGCCAGGTACTTCAACGTCAGTACGTGGCGAACGTCGTTGTTTATCGTGGCCAGGCTGACCTGGCCGGTGCGCACGAGGTCCGGGCCGAAGGCCGGGTAGGTGGCGAACTGGCTCGGGACCTGGACACCCATTTCAATGTCCACCCCGGCGGTCAGCGCGAGCCGCGCAGCGTCAGCACCGTTGGTGGCGAAACCGAAGTCGATGAGTTCCTGGATCGCCTGGTAGTCGCTTACCACCGTGCCGCCGAACCCCCACTCCTGGCGCAGGATCGTGTGCAGCAGGTAGGGGTTCCCGCTGGCCGGCACGCCGTTGAGTGAGTTGAACGCGCTCATCACGGACGCCGCGCCCGCGTCGACCGCCGCCTTGTACGGCGGCAGGTAGTAGTTGCGCAGCTGCTGCTCGGACATGTCCACCGTGTTGTACTCCCGGCCGGCCACCGGCGCGCCATAGGCGGCGAAGTGCTTCACGGTCGCGGCCATCTTGTCCGGCGCGCTGAAGTCGCTGCCCTGGTAGCCGCGCACCTTCGCGGCCGCGATCGCTGATCCCAGGAAGGGGTCCTCACCGGCACCCTCGACCACGCGTCCCCAGCGCGGGTCCCTGGCGATGTCGACCATCGGGTTGAAGGTCCACTTGATCCCGTCCGCGGTGGCCTCGTCCGCCGAGATCGACTCGTCGTTCGCCGTGGCGGCCGGGTCCCAGCTGCTCGCCTCGGCGAGCGGCACCGGGAAGATCGTCTTGTATCCGTGGATCACGTCCAGGGAGAAGATGACCGGGATGTGCAGCCGCGACTGGAGCGCCGCCTGCTGCACCTGGTTGATGTTGGCCACGCCCACCAGATCGAGCACCGAGCCGACCTGGCCCGCGCGCACCTCGTCGAGCAGCGTCTGCCCGGGCGTACCGTTCGTTCCGGTCGGCCCGGACATCTCCAGCTGGCCGAACTTCTCCGCCAGCGTCATCTGGCCGACCAGGGCGTCGACCTTGCCTGAGATCACCGCGAGCCGCTGCTGGGCCGAGCTGGGAGCCGCCCCGCTGGTCGGCTGCCCGGGCCTGACCCCGGCCGCAGGCACCGCGACCAGGAGCATGGCCACAGCAACGGGGGCCCCGACCCCAGAAACCACCCGCGTGCTGGTGAACCGCCTCATTGACTTCCTCATGGTGCCCGTCCTCTCGGTAAGGAGACGGGCCGGCTGCGCCCCACGTCCGCAGCCGGATCTCCCGTCTGCTGAACGATCATGAAGTCTCTCACGTCTGGCCCGGCCCGAGAAGGGACCGGGGCGTAACTACAGACCGGTGATTTCAGCGGACGCCACTGAATGGCCGGTCCAGTCCGGTGGTAGTCGCCAGCGGCTGCCAGCCGCAAGGCATCACGTCGCCTCGGTCTGAAGCATCTCAGCAACGGGTCGCCGGAGGCCGATCCGTGCCGTGACACTGGTGAGCGCGGCCACAACGAACACGGTTCCGAGCACCGCGGCGACCAGCCAGAGCACTGGCGGCAGGCCACTCAGGCCATGGGCCGCGACCTTGAACAGACCGAGGCCGAGTGGGAGGCCGAGGATCACGCCGGGCAGCGCGGGGATGACCTGCGTCATGGCCAGCCCGGCCCGGACTTGCTGCGGGGTTGCACCCAGCGCGAGCGTCACGGCGGAGGCGCGTCTGGCGTCGAGGACCGTCGCCATGGCGGCGAAGATCGCGGTGAGCGCCGCCAGGGTGACCAGCGAGATCGTGATGGCGGTCAGCACCTGCTCCGCTCGGGGGATGTCCGGGTTGACAAGCCCGCCCGAGTTCCCGAAGTGAGAGAACTTGCTGTCGACGGCGGCGTGGATGGCGAGCGCGGCGACGAGACCCATGACGGCGACGGCGATGCTCGCCGCGCTGAGGATGGCGCGCCGTGGCCGGCGGGCGACGAGGCGCAGCGCGAACAGCGCCGGCACGGGCAGCTTCGTTGACAGCCGTATCAGCGAATCCCGCCGCCTCGGCAGGCGAGGCGCGTCGGCGAGCGCGCTGACCGTGCTCATCCGTGCCGCACGGATCGCGGGAACGAGCGTCGACGCGAGCGCCACGGCGAGCGCCACGCCGAGGGCAACAACGACCGTGACGAGCGTGAGCGGCGGCGCTCCGGCAGTACCGACGAGGTCGGCCTCGGGTTTGGAGAGGAGCGGTGCCGCCATCCAACCGGCCAGCAGGCCAACGAAGGCCGCGACGAGCGCCAGGAACAGGTTCTCGGCCAGGAAGGTCGCCGCGACCAGGCCTGGCGTGCCGCCGGTGGCCTTCAACAGTCCGACCCGCCGGGTGCCTTCCGCCAGTCGGCCACCGACGAGGACGGCCACGCTCGCGAGCGAGAGCAGGCCGAGCAGCACGGTGCCGGTAAAGAGGAAGGCCTGGTCGGTGCGCAGGAAGCTGGCGTCCGAGTAGGCGGTCTCCATCCATGAGGTGAGGGACGGCGTCGTGGCGTCGGCGGGGCCGCCGCCTTTCTTGCCCTCGGCGGGGGCGCTGTTGTTGATGCCGTAGGCGTTCACGAACGCGTTGACCGCGCGTGGCGACGCATCGGACAGCTTGAGGTTCGAGATGTATGACATCGGGTCCGCCTTGGTGGCGAGGCTCCGTGCCGCCGCTTCGGTGGCCCATATCAGGCTCACACCAGGGAAGCCATGGAACGCCGCCGTGACGGCGAAGCCGGCCACCCGGAAGGGGTGACCGTTCAGCGTGATCGTCTGGCCGAGACTCAGGTTCGCCGCCTCGGCAAAGGACCGCTCGACCACCACGCCCCCCGGTCGGATCCACGTCCCGTCGGTCACCTTGGGCTGGTCGACCGCAGCCACGCCAGGCTCACGCCCTTCGACCTGCACTGAGGTAACGATGTCCGTGCTGCGCATGACGGGACCCACCGGGCCGGTACCGCCCACAATCGGATAGGGGCCACTGTGGGCCGCCACCCCCTTGGCGTGGTTCAGCGCCACGAGCGCAGCGAGGTCCGCAGGCGACGTCACGCTGGTGTCGGGGTCATATCCACTCTGGGCCACGACGTGGGGCCCCTTCGTCGCTGCCATGGTCTGCTGGTAGGGGTTGGTGTTCACGCCGTTCAGCGCGAGGGCCAAGCTGATCACGGCCGTGGCCGCGGCAATGGCGACCACCAAGAGCACGGCCTGGGCGAAGTGGTGACGGATGTCTTGCCGGGCGAGACGAAAGAGCAGCAGGGCTCGTCCCTTCACTCCGCCCGCGCGGCGCGCACGCCGCGGTTGGTTCATGACGTTCTCCTTCGATCTCACCCGAGGTGCTCCCACTCCGCGAAGGTGCCGAGGTTCCCTCGTGACCCGCCGGTCAGCCGCGTCTCGTCGACAAACGCTCCGTCGCGCATCGAGATCAAGCGGTCCGCGGTCGTCGCGATCCGCTCGTCGTGGGTGACGATCACCAAGGTCAGTCCCTGGGCGTGCAAGTCCCCCAGCAGCGAAAGCACGTCGAACGCCGATGCGCTGTCCAAGTTGCCGGTTGGCTCGTCCGCCAGCACGATTTCCGGGTCGTTCGCGAGTGCTCGCGCGATCGCGACGCGCTGGCGCTGGCCCCCGGACAGCATCGAGGGAAGGTGCCGGGCGCGATCGGCGAGGGCGACCTGTTCGAGGAGTGCAGTGGCGCGCGCACGAGCCTCGTTCGGCGAATAACCCGCGAGGAGCGCGGGCAGTTCGACGTTCTCCTGCGCGGTGAGCTCGTCCATCAGGTGGAAGGCCTGGAAGACGAATCCGATCTCGTCGCGGCGGAAGTACGCGAGGGCGCGTTCGGAGAGCTCGTCGACGCGTTGCCCCGCGACCGACAGCTGACCGGCGCTCGGGCGGTCGAGCCCGCCGATCAGGTGGAGCAGCGTCGATTTGCCACAGCCGCTCGGACCCATCACCGCCACGGCCTCGCCGCGATTGACGTCGAGGTCGACCATGTAGAGCGCGCGCACCAAGCCCTCGCCGCTGCCGTAGTCCTTTCCCAAACCCTTGGCGTGCACGAGCACGGTGGGCGAGTCGTTCATTTCGGCGTACTCCGTTTCGTCCAGGCGATCTCGCAGGCTTGCAACCAGCGCAGGTCGGCTTGCAGGCGAAGCACGATGCCTTCGAGGAGCAACGCTGCGTCGGAATCTCTTTCCTCTTCCATCACCGCGCGCCCCACTTCTCGCAGGCGGCGTAGCAGGTCGCGACGTTGG
>JAWWPY010000375.1:0-3060 GCA_033854735.1 Streptosporangiaceae bacterium
AGAACACCGCCCGGCCGCCGCGCTTGGCCAGGTACCTCTCGGCTCGCTCGATACGCTCCGGCTTGACCAGGCGGCGCCCCGGCCGGCTTGCGAGTATCCGGCGGCCGAACTCCCGGCCCACCAGGTACCCGACCGAATCGCCGATGATGGCGCCGGAGATGCCCGCGACCAGGACCTGCCACAGGCTGACCCGCCCGTACGAGGCGAGCACCCCGCCGAGGATCAGCGCGGTCTCCCCCGGGAAGACGAAGCCCAGGAACACCGACGACTCAAGGGCCGGGACAGCGAAGACGATTAGCAGGGCCGGCCATCCACTGAGGCTGAGGATGTGCTCGATCAGGCTGGTCACCGTCCCCAGAGTACGGCCTCGGTCGCCGGCGGGACCTGGTCAGCGTGCCCCCGGGAACGGGCATGGCCGGGGGCTCGTGCGCACCGGGGCCGCCGTCAGCCCCGGCTGACGCTGGAGCCGCGCACCACCAGACGGCACGCGTGCCGCCGGACCCCGCCGTGCCGCGGGACACCGTCGATGAGCGTGAACAGTTCCTGCGCGGCGGCGGCACCCAGCGCCTCGAGATTCATGTCCACCGTGGTCAGCTGGGGCTCGGTCTCCAGCGCGAAGACAGGCCAGTTGTCGTAGCCCGTGACCGCGATGTCGTCCGGTGCCCGCATGCCCAGCTCGTCCAGGGCCACGAGGACGCCCGACGCGATCTGGTCGGACCCGCAGAGCATGGCGTCGATGTCTGGCTGGCGCATCAGCAGTGCGGCGGCGGCGGCGCGGGCCCAGCGCTGGGACCACTGGCCATAGATCGCGGGAACAGCCAGTGCCAGCTGATGGCGGCCCATGTGCGCCGCCATGCCCGCGACCCGGTGCTCGACCGCAGTGGCGTGCCGCGGCCCGGTGAGATGGGCAATGCGCCGCCGGCCCTCCGCGGCGAGGTGGTCCACCAGCAGGCCGATCCCCTGGTGATCGTCCGGCATGTGCACGACATCCCCCGCGTCGTCGGACTCGCCGTAGACGTAGACGACCGGGACGTCCACGTGGCGGGTCACCGAGGCGCTCACCACGTTGCTGTCACCGACCACCAGCATGCCGTCCACCTTGCGGGCCGCCAGCATCCGCGCGAGTTCCAGGCCGCGGGCCGGATCGCCCCGTGCGTCGCAGGTGATCATGGACAAGTCGATCTCGCTGAGCGCCGCCTCCGCCCCGAGCATCACCGGGACGGCGAAACGGTGGGACATGCTGTCCGCGATGACCAGGCCAACCGTGCTGGTGCGCCCGGTCATCAGGCCCCGCGCGATCGGGTTCGGCGTGAATGAGAGTTCCTGCGCGGCGGTCATGACCCGCGCTCGAGTCGCCTCTGACACCCGGTTCTTGCCGTTTATCGCCTTCGAGGCCGTCGTCAGCGAGACGCCGGCACGTTCGGCCACCTCGACGAGGGTGGCCGGACGCCGTCTTGCCATGTCACGAGTGTCCCATCTCCGGGCCGCGAGGGCGGCCGGAGATAATCTCCCCGCACCGCCCCTCCCGGCGCCCGGGCAGGCAGCCCAGCCAGACCGGTATCGGTTGGATAACGGCGTCACCCGGGCCTTGACGCGCTGGCTGTCGCGGAACATTCTCGGCATACCGAGTGAGGAAGCGCTTCCCCACTGGCGCCGGAGCGCACCCGCGCGACCCGGCCGCGCCCTTGTCCGGCCCGGCCCGGATCGCCTGCGAACGCTGCCCGGAGCCTGGCTCAGGTGCCCGCAGAAGCTGGATCGCCTCCTGCTCGAGGAGTGATGATGAAACCCGTCCGCGTGATCACGCCGCTGGCGGCCGGCGGCTTAGCCGCCGCCGCGCTCGTCCTCGCCGCCTCAGTGCTGCTTCCCGGCGCGGCCGTAACGGCGGGCGCGGCCACTGCGCCCAATGATCTTGTCGTCGATCTGGGCGCGCCTACGGGACCGTTCGACGGCGGTGCGTCGGGGAGCCTGTACGGGCTCTATGACCAGGGCGTGCCCAGCAACAACCTGATCCAGGGCATGGGGCTGCGCACCACGGACACCAAGGCACAGGACGGCCAGCAGCACCCGGGGTCCGATGCGCTCGAGATCGCCCGGCCGTTCACCGACAGCGGCGGACGCGACGTCTACATCTACATGACCGACGTCTACCGCAATTTCCCCTACGAGCGCACCAGCTACGCGCAGTACCAGGGGTACATGAAGACCGAGGTCGAGCAGGTCCTCACGTCCCCCTTCCGCAGCCGCATCATCCTGGTGCCCTACAACGAGCCGGACGGCAACTGGTTCGCCGGACTGACCACGAACGCCACGGCCCTCGCCGCGTTCGAGGCCGAGTGGCTGCACACCTACGACTTCATCAAGGGCCTGTGGCCGCGGGCGCGGATCGCCGGGCCCAACTTCAGCGGCTTCTTCCCGGCCGCGCTGGGCTCGTTCCTGCAGTTCTGCCTGGCGAACCATTGCCTGCCCGACGTGATGACCTGGCACGAGCTGCAGGTCGCCTCCACCGTACGCACCGACGTGGCCGCGTACAGGGCGCTGGAGACCACTGTCGGGCTGGGCCGTCACCTGCCCATCAACCTGGACGAGTACGCGGCCCGCTACCAGCTGACCAGTCCCGGGCAGATGGTGGCGTGGCTATCTGCGCTCGAGGCGGACAAGGTCGACGGCGATCTCGCCTACTGGAACATCAACGGATCCCTGGGCGACTCGGTGGCGCAGCAGAACATCCCGAACGCCCAGTGGTGGCTGTACAACTGGTACTCCTCCATGACCGGCCACACGGTGGCGGTCACGCCGCCGCACGGCAACACCGATGACACCCTGCAGGGCCTGGCCACCCTCGATCCGGCCAGGCGGCAGGCCCGGATCATCCTGGGCGGCGGGGCCGCCGGGCCAGAAGGCGTGACCGTCACCCACATCGATCCGGCCCTGTTCGGGCACTCGGTGCACGCTACGGTGCTGCAGGACCGCTGGAGCGGCATGACCGGTGCGGCGGCCCAGCCCACCCGGACGTTCGACGGCGACGTGCCCGTGACCTCAGACGGCGAGATCACCCTTCCC
>JAWWPY010000376.1:0-3445 GCA_033854735.1 Streptosporangiaceae bacterium
CGAGCACGGCCACGCCGATCGAGATCGTCACCCGGCTGCTCGAGCCGCCGGCGACCGGGGTGGCGATGCGGGATATCTTCTCCCGCAGCCGCTCCGTGATCTGGCGGGCCTCCGCGGTGTCGGTGCCGGGCAGCAGGATGCAGAACTCCTCGCCGCCGAACCGGCCGGTGAGATCACCCTCGCGCAGCAGGGCGTTCAGGGCGCTGGCGAGGGCGGCCAGCACGGCGTCCCCGGCCAGGTGCCCGAACGTGTCGTTGACGCTCTTGAAGTGGTCGATGTCCGCGATCGCCACCGCGAGCGGGGTCCGGGTCCGGGCCGCCCGGGCGGTCTCCAGCCGGGCTTCCCGCAGCCAGGTGCCGGCATTGAGCAGGCCGGTCTTGGCATCGATGCGCGACGCGTCGACGAGCTGGGCGTGCCGGAAGGAACGGTGCAGCAGCGCGACTAACGGCAGGGCACCCACCGCCAGGAACGGGCTGGCGATGGCCGCGTGGGCGACCATGATGCCCACCGAGAGCTCGGCCGCGTCGTGGAACAGCGGCTCGCGGGTGAAGAGATCCTCGCGCACGCTGGCGGCCGGGTCCGCCCCCTTGACCGCGGTCATCACCAGGACTTTGTTAACCGCCGATTTCAGCACGCCGCACGCGGCCGCGGCCAGGGTCCAGGCCAGCACCCGGGCCTGGACGCCCGGGGCGGCCCCGGCCATCTCCGGTCCGATCACGTGAAACGCCGCCGAGGCCGCCCCGTAGGACAGGCCCACCGCCGCGGCGGTGAACACGCGGCGGTACACCAGGGTGGGCCGGACGCGCCACTGCACCAGGGCCATCCGGGGGATCGGCACCAGGAGCCCGTATAGGGGCGGCAGCAGCAGGGCAAGCGGCAGCTCCCAGATCGCGTGCACGTCCTTGACCAGGCCCGCGGGCTCGCCGGCGCGGTGGGTCAGCTCCACCGTCAGCAGGTTGCAGGCGAGCAGGACAGCGGTCAGCTCCAGGTCCACGCCGCGGAACCGGGTGACCGCGGCGCACAGGCCGATCACGGCCAGATCCGCGGCGATCACGGCCGCGATGAAAGCCAGTACCCAGGCGGGGAGGTCCCAGGCCCGCCACGGGTGACTGTAAGCGATAATCCGCTTTCTCACAGTAATGGCATGGGAAACCATTTGTTACGCTCTACGCATAGGTATCCGAGCTCCTGGCCGGTCAAGTTCCGTGAGGGAGGGGGTGGCTCGCATGCGCGGCGAAGGCTGGACGTGACCACAGGCGTGCGGCGGCGGGCGCACGGTGCGCATTAGCCACGCGTGTGTCCCGCCGTATCGCACACCGCACCCTTCCCCCGGGGTCTATCCCCATAAGGTAATGAACAGTGGCGAATATGTCACCCGCCTGAACCATTCTGGCCAGCCGGTTTGCCGTGACTCGTCCTGATATTACTTTGAAGTGCGTATGAGTTTTGGCGGACGGCTGACCGTCCGGTGGGCCCGGATTGACGGAAGGCGGCCCACGGCCGCTACTGGCTGTCGGCGCCTTCCGCCGCCGGTGCGTGCGCCGCGTACCACGCGTCCAGCGAGTCCAGCTCCGTGACCAGCTGGCGCGCGAACTCGGTGGCCCAGTAGTGAGTCTCCCGGGGGAACCGCCGCACCTCGCGGCGGCTCACGTAGCCCGCATCCTCCAGGTGGCGGAGCCGGTCACGCATGACCTTCCAGGTCAGCCGGTGCCCGTCCGAGGACTGCTCGTTGATCGCGTCCAGCAGGTCGGTAGGGCGCGCGCCGCCCTCGGCCAGGTTGGCCAGGATGGCCAGATCCCACCGGCCCCTGATGCTGGCCAGGAAGCGCATGAACCGCTGCCAGTTCATCACCGGCCCCCCGCCGGTCTCCGCGATGTCCCCGCTGGTCCGCGCGATGTCCCCGCTGGTCCGCGAGATGTCCCCGCTGACACCCCTCCCGCATCGCAGCACCGGCCGGTAATGTGACGATGGGACCGGCTCAGCAGTCTCGGCAGCCAGGTGGGAAACGGGTCATCGCGGGACTGGGAGCGACTCATAGTCGTCCAGGTAAGCACAGGCGCTGGGAGCTGACTGGAACTGTGAGTTCCGATCACGATTCTCCCCAGGCCGCATGGCGAAGGCGGAGCGAGCTCAGCGACCTCCTGCTGAGCGTCCGGTCCCGGCTGATCCGGCCGGACGCGGAGGGCCACGAGCGGAGCCTGCGCCAGCAGGACGTCGCGGACCTGGTCGGCATCAGCGTCCGCTACTACGCCTCGTTCGAGCGCGGCGAGATTGATAGCCCGAGCGTCACCCTTGTCGAGGCCATCGCCAGCGCGCTGCGCATGAGCGAGGCCGAGCGCTCTGCCCTGCACGTGCTGGCCGTGGGCCACGACCCGCCCATGCCGGCCCGGCAGCCCGGGTTCCCGGGAAGCCCGCCGGTGGTCCCGCTGGCGCTACGGGAACTGGTCCGGCGGCTGGAGCCCACGCCGGCCGCGATCACCGACGAGATGTGGACCATCCTGGTCCGTAACGCGTCCATGACCCACTGGGTCGGCGGGTACTTCGACCGGGTGCCGCCTGATCAGCAGAACCTGATCCTGTACCTGTTCAGCCCGGAGGCCCGGCGCGTCCTGCCCGACGTGGACGGTTACCGGAAGGCGGCCGTGGCCGGGCTGAGGTACCAGTACGCGCGGAACGTCGCCAGCCCGCGCTTCGCGGTGCTGGTCGACCGGCTCCTGGCCACCGGCCCGGAGGCCCGGAATATGTGGAAGCGCCACGACGTGGAAATCCCGCGCAAGCTTTACCGCCTGCGGATACGTGAGGCGCCCGGGCGGGCGGCGGAGGCGAGCGTGGTCTTTACGGCGCTGTCCGCCCGGCTGTCGCTCCTGGTCGCCATGCTCCCCGAAGGCCACCCGGATCCCGCGTAACGCACCGGAAAGTGCGGGTGATGGTACCCGGATGTGCGCATGGGGCGCCTGTTGAAGCCAGCCATAAATCAGGTGTAGAAAAATGGATCAAGAAAGCAAGTTAATGGTTAATTCCTCCGGGGCGGGAGGGGCGAGTGTGATGATTGAGCGGCATCTGCGGGTGATCGAGCCTGGATCTGCGGCCGGCAGGGGAGGCGCGGAGCGGGGGCCCGCGGATCCCCAGGGTAAGCAGGATCTGGCCGCTCTCCGCGCGCTGGCCGAGTGCGGCGAGCTGGCCTCGGCGGTCTCCGGGCTGACCGGCTCGGACGGCGGGCCGCTGCCGGCCGGGCCGCTGCCAGCCGGGCCGGCGGGGGAGCTGGCCCGGGAGATCGTGCGGGCACTGGTCGAGGCCGGCTTCGCGGTGCATCGCTGCGCGGGCTGGGACCCGCAGCGCCGGGTCGGTGGCGTCTGCGTGCAGCCGGTCCCCGTCCGGGCCGATCCGGCGGACGCGGGCGGGGTCATGGTGAGCTGGGCGGTGCATGCCCTGCTGGAGATGGACC
>JAWWPY010000377.1:0-2614 GCA_033854735.1 Streptosporangiaceae bacterium
ATGCTGCATGGCGTAGTCGGCAAGGATGAAGCGGGACGCCGGGCCGCCATTAATACGATCGGGCCGCTGTGGGACGGTAACGAGGTCTGGCTGATCGTCGCGGCCGCCGCCATGTTCGCCGCGTTCCCCGGCTGGTACGCCACCATGCTCTCGGGCTTCTACCTGGTGGTGGTGCTGCTGCTGGTCGCACTCATCATCCGCGGCGTGTCCTTCGAATACCGCGGCAAACGCGACGCCGTGCGCTGGCGCCGCACCTGGGACGTCTCGCTGACCGCGGGAAGCCTGCTGGCCCCGTTCCTGATCGGGGTGGCGCTGGGGGACCTGCTGCACGGGCTGCCCATCAACGCGAGCCAGGAATACACCGGGTCGTTCTGGGACCTGCTGCAGCCGTACGCCCTGTTCACCGGGATCACCCTGGTGCTGATCTGCCTGCTGCACGGCGCGACATTCCTGTCCCTGAAGACCACCGGCGACATGCGCGACCGCGCCGGCCGCCTGGCCCGCCGGGTGGCCCCGGTGACCGGCGCCGCCGTGGTGGCCTTCGCGATCTGGACCCACGTGACGTCCCGCAGCACGTTCTTTCTCAACCCGGTCGAACTGCTCGCCGTGCTCGCCGTCATCGCCGCCGTCTGGCTGGTCTACGACCACCGTGAGGGGTTCGCCTTCGCCGCGACCACCGTCACCATGGCGGCCAGCATCGTGGCCATCTTCACCGGCCTGTATCCCAACGTGATGGTCTCCAGCACCAAGGCGGCCGACAACCTCACGGTGCACAACACCGCGTCCGGGGCTTACTCGCTCAAGGTGATGACGGTCGTGGTCGTCATCTTCCTGCCCTTCGTACTCGCCTACCAGACGTGGACCTACTACGTGTTCCGGCGGCGCGTCAGCAAGCAGGAATTCCAGCCATCAGTTCGGCGGGGCGCACCCCTGGGGCCCCCACATCCGCCCACACCGTCCCCCGATGGGGGACCAATCAGGGAGCAGAAATGACTACTAACCACGTCGACGCGCTGGTGATCTTCGGGGCCACCGGTGACCTGGCCAAGATTGAGACATTTCCGGCGCTGGTGGGCCTGGTCGACCGGGGCGTGCTCGACGTGCCGGTCATCGGGGTGGCGAAGAGCGGCTGGGGGCTGGACCAGTTCCGGGACTACGCGGAGGCGTCGCTGCGGCTCAATCACATGGACCCGAAGGCCCCGGCCGCGCAGAAGATGCTCGGGCTGCTGCGGTACGTCGACGGGGATCTCGACGACGACGCCACCTACAAGGCGATGTCGGACGCCATCGGCGCCGGCACGCAGGTCTTGTTCTACCTGGAGGTGCCGCCCCCGTTGTTCGGCCGCATCGCGCATGGCATCGCCACGGCCGGCCGGGCTAAGGACGCGCGGGTCATGGTGGAGAAGCCGTTCGGTACCGACCTGGCCAGTTCCCGGCAGCTCAACGAGACCATGCACCAGTATTTCCCGGAAGATGCGATCTTCCGGGTCGACGACTGGCTGGCCTTTGATCCCGTGGAGAACGTGCTCTTCGTCCGGTTCGCCAACTCGGTGATCGAGCCGCTGCTCAACCGGACCTACGTGGAAAGCATCCAGATCACGATGGCCGAGGCGTTCGACGTCGCCGACCGCGGCCGGTTCTACGACCGGACGGGCGCTATCCGGGACGTGGTCCAGAACCACATGCTCCAGGTGCTGGCCACCGTGCTGGCCGAACCGCCCGACCGGCCGGGCCTGGCCGACTGGCGGGAGGCCAAGTCACGGGTGATCTCCGCGCTGCGGCCGCTGACCCCCGAGGACACCGTGCGGGGGCAGTACGAGGGCTACCTCCAGGTGGACGGCGTCGACCCGAAGTCGACCACGGAGAGCTACGTCGCCGTCCGCCTCGCCGCTGACACCTGGCGCTGGGAGGGCGTGCCGATCCTGATCCGGGCGGCCAAGTGCATGCCGGTCACCGCGACCGAGGTCGACATCCGGTTCAGGCGGCCGCCACATGACGTATTTGGTATCGACCCGTTCGCTGTCCGCGATTCGCTGCGGTTCCGGGTCTGGCCAGAGACCGAGGTGGGCCTCACGCTGGCAGGCAAGAAGCCCGGCGGCGGGCTGGAGCCACTGCTGGAGGACCTGACCTTCTCGGGGCAGACGGGCTCGGACATGCGCCCCTACGACCGGCTCATCGGCGCGGCGCTGGACGGGGACCGCTGGCTGTTCGCCCGGCAGGACACCGTCGAGGCAGCCTGGGAGGTCGTGGACCCCGTCCTGGGCGACGTCACTCCCGTGCACCCCTATGCCCGCGGCAGCTGGGGTCCGAAGGAAGCGGACCGGCTGCTGCCCGCCCGGGATACCTGGCACGACCCCGCTGGCTGAGCCACGGACGGGAGCAGGCAATGACAATCCCCTCTGGTCCGCGCCGCGTGGTGATCGTGGGCGGCGGCTTCGCCGGCCTGTTCGCGGCCCGCGCGCTGAAGCGCAGTAACGTCTCGGTGACGATGATCGACCGGTCCCAGCACCATGTATTCGCGCCGCTGCTTTATCAGTGCGCGACGGGGATCCTGTCCGAGGGGAAGATCGCCACCCCGCTGCGTGATCTGCTCAAGAAGCATAAGAACGTGGAC
>JAWWPY010000378.1:0-8964 GCA_033854735.1 Streptosporangiaceae bacterium
ACGACCGGGTGGTGTGGGCGGCTCTTCGGCTGCGGAGCTTGCCCGTCATCGCCCGTAAGGTCAGGTGTGGCCATTGCGGCGCCTCCGTGGTTGCTATCGTCGGCGGGCATTGTGATGGGCACGTCAGTCAGGCCGCATCCTCCAGGACTGAGTGCAGGGTCTGCCCGGTCTGGCGCAGCTGGATGCCCAGCGTGATCTGCGAGATCCCGTAGATCAGGCTGAACAGGCCGAACAGCAGCGCGAGGGTGACCGCGCCGACGCCGGGGCGGGAGAAAAGCACGACGCCGAACGCGATCGACACCAGCCCGCCCAGGATGAACAGTGCCCGGGTCCCGGCGGTCTCGCCGCTGCGGAAGCCGGCGAAGATCTCGAAGAAGCCGCCGGTGAACGCCCAGATCCCCACGATCAGCACCAGCACCAGCGCCGTGGGCCCGGGCCAGGCCAAGGCCACCACCCCGGCCGCCACGTCCACCAGCCCGAGCAGCAGGTGCCCGAAGACCGGTCCGGCGGAGCCGCTGCTGAACCCCCGCATGGCCTGCAGCCCGGCATCGATGAACGCGTAGACCGCGAACAAGGTGACCAGCGCCAACACCGTCACCCCGGGCCAGGCCAGCGCCAAGATCCCGACGATGATGGCCAGAACGCCCAGCAGGATCAACGAGGTGGACGTCGATTTGAACATCGCACTAGTCCTTTCTTCCGGCTTCATCGCACCGCGCCGCTTGGACCGCCGCGTGTGCCGATATCAGTGGACGCGAAAGTCGCCGATGCCGGCCAACATCTGTGACCAATAGAGGGATAGCTGCCACCTTCTGATCATCCAGGCGAAGGATCTGGCTGATCTGCCCGGTCAGCCCGCCTTCGGGCTGAGCCGAAGGCAGATATAGGCCACCGCGCCGGGAAACAGCGGAAGCCAGTAATTCACGATCCGGTAGCCGAGGACGGCGAGGACCGCCGTTGGCCGCGGCGCGCCGAAGCCGACGGTGACGGCGACCAGCGCGACTTCTATGACGCCCAGTCCGCCCGGGGTGATGGGGATGGCACTCGCGATGAGGTAAGCCCGGGAGAGGTGCCGGCCGGCCGTCACCACGAATCCGGCCCCGAACAGTGCGATCAGGGCGGTGTCCGCGCTTTCGCTCACCGCCATGCGTTGTGCGGCCTCGCCCTCGGATCTGGGTGGATGGGGTCCCGGGACGGGCCGGCCTACCGGGACAGGTGTCGGTAGGCCGGCTCCGTCGAGAGCCCCTGTGTGAGGGCACGTGGCCGCGGTCAGCCGGTGATGTAGAGGCCGTCCACGACATCCATGACGCCGCTGGCCATCCAGGCGGCGGCGGCGACCGCGTCGTGTTCGGCCCACGTGCGGACGTGGCCGGTGAGCGTGACCGTGTTCCCGCTGGTGTCCACCATCACGTCGCTGTCATCAAGGATCAGCGCGTAGCGGTCGAGGGCGTCCTGGACGAGGAGGGTGACGTCGACCGGGTCCGCGTCGTAGGCGATCTCGATGTCGTCCTTGATGTGGCGGACGCCGGTCAGCCCGGCGACCGCCAGTTCAGCCGCGCCGCGCTCGGCGCCGTAGCTGACCGTGCCGGTCAAAGTCAGGTTGCCGCTGCGGGCGGTCGCCTCCACTCCGCCCGGCACCGTGACATTCAGCGCGAGCGCGTTGTTCGCCGCGGTGGCGAGCATCGCATCGTCCCGGTAGTCGCCAGGCGACAGTACGACCTCCAGATGGTTGTGCACGTTGGTCACCCCGGCGACGCGCTGCGCTGCGGCGGCCGCCTCCTGGTACTGCGGATAGTTCGGCACCATGCCGTTGAGCGCTATGTCGCCGCCCATGTTCTTGACGGTGATGTTCGCCGCATCGACGAGCGGGTCGAAGATGAGTTCTGCTTCGACGGCCCCGCGGATATCCTTTGTCTTTCCCACTTCCGTCATCCCTTTCCGTGACTGATGAGGCGGCGGGATTGCCGCTCATTAACCAGTCCACCGCACAATCTCGCGGCGGCCAAGGCGATGCCGGCTGTGGTGGTATTGGCCCGCGCTATAAGAGGAACGGCGGCTCCCGTGCAGGCCCTCCGGCGGTCATTGGCTTACCGGAGCCCGAATTGCTCCCAGCGGATGTGATCCGGCGCGACCCCGTGCGTTCGCAGCTCCTTCTGGAATGTGCGCATCATCTCGGGTGGCCCGCACATGTACACTGAGCTTCGCGTGATCGGGTGCGCTGACCATATCTGGCCGGGCGTGAGCGGGGGGTCGCGGTCGGTTCGGATGAGGTGCAATGTCAGCAACGGGTAGCGTGCCGTCGCGGCTGTGATCTCATCGACAAACAAGGCGCTGGCCTCGTCCGCCGCGCTGTAATAGAAGTCCACCTCGTACTCAAGCGACCCGTTGAGGGCGCGAATCCAGCTGATGAACGGTGTGACGCCGATGCCAGCCGCTATCCATATCTGCCGCGGCTTGCCGAGCCGGTAGTCGAACATTCCAAACGGTCCGACGACCCTCGCATCCATGCCCGGCCGTAGGTCCGCGTACAGGCGCCGCGTGTCGTCGCCGCTGGCCTTCACCGATAGCCGCAGTTCCTCGTCGGCCGGCGCGCTCGCCACCGTGAATGGGTGGAAGTCAAACTGCTCCGGCGCCCCCAGGGCCATGAAGATGAATTGGCCGGCGAAGAACTGGAGCTGTTTGCCGATGGGCTTGAGGCCGACCTCGATGGTGTTTCGATTCAGATGCTGCGCCTCCTGAACGGTGTAGTGGTAGACCGGCGTAAGCCGCTGGGCGAGCAGCTCACGATACAGATAGGCGGCAACCCCTACTGCGCCGGTGAGGAGTTCGGCGGCAAGCAGCAACGTTGACTTGTGCAGGACCGGGTCAACGAGGGCGGCATGAACGGTGGCAAGCGCGACGAACAAACCCGTGAACCGATGGCCGATCCGCCACTTCTCATAGGTCGAGCTGGCCATCTTGGCGATCAGCCGGATCTTCTGCACTCGCCGCAAGCGGGGCGCGAAGGCCCAGAGCACCAGGACCGCGAGCCCCAAGGCGGCGATCACGCCCAGCGCATCTGCGATGCCGCTGCGGTAGGGATTGACTGGCCCGGTGACCAGGATCCAGTGCGGGATGACCAGCAGCAGGCCGGCCACCGCGACCCCGCGGTGCCACACCATCACGCGGTCAAACCCCCCGAATGCGGGTTCGAGGACTCCCATCAGGCCGCTGCTCGTGACGAGCGCGAGACTCAGGAGCAGGAGCGCGAGCATCCCCGCCATCTCACCCAGGTAGCGCTCGGTCGGCTGGCCCGCAGGGCGGCCCATGAGCCAAAGCGCGGCGTACCCTGCGACCAGCACGACCACCGCGGCTGGCCCGATCAGGCTGGCTGGTCGCGCCGGCCGATCGGCCGGCATGCCTTGCCGCCCCCTTGTCATCGTCGTGCTCCTCTGCAGGCGGGTGATCCCGGTGCCCCGGGATTCGGGCAGACTGCCCACGCCGGAACCCTCCACCTGGGACAGGCGCGTTCGCGTCCGCGAAGTCCCTAGCCAGCACCCCAGTTTCCAGCACCAGTGCCGTGCCCACCCCTCAGAGGGCGCCTGTGATGCTCGGGATTGGGCTATCGGGTTTGCTGCGGTCCTTCGGTCCCGTGGTTGGCCAGGACGCCATGCAGCTGGTTGCGGGAGTTGATGGCGAGCTTGGTGAAGACCTTGTGCAGGTGGTATTCGACGGTGCGCGAGCTCATGAATAGCTGGGCAGCGATCTCGGGATTGGACAGGCCTTCGTCGGCCAGCCGGGCGATCTGGGTCTCCCGGGTGGTGAGCTGGGCGGGGGTACTGGCGGTGCGCCTGCGTACTCGCTCGCCGGTGGCCAGCAGCTCGCGTGCGGCTCGTTCCGCGAACCCTTCGGCTCCCATGGAGGCGAACATCTGATGCGCGATGCGCAGCTGCTCGCGCGCGTCGGTGCGCCGCTTCTCCCGGCGCAGCCACTCCCCGTACAGGAGGTGAGAGCGGGCGAGCTGCACGGTCATCTGGCTCGGGCCGATCAGCCTGATTGCTTCCTGGTAGAGGTCCTCGGCCGCCTGACCCCCGGTCAGGAGGGCGCGGGAGCGAGCTTGGATACCGTGTGCCCACGGGCTGCGGCTGAGGCTGGTCCGCTCGGACAGCTGGCGCAGGCCGAGCGCGGCGATCTCTGGCTCGCCGGATCGGACAGCTGCCTCAATCAGCTCGGGCAGCACCCAGACGCCGAAGCCGAGTTCATCATGCTCGCGGGCCAGCTGAGCGGCGGCGAGCGCGGCCTTGTAGTGGCCCAGGCCATTGTGGAGCACAGCGGCCGCGAACTCGACGCCAGCCATGGCCAGGCCCTCGCCTCGCGCGGCCGCGTCCTGGACGGCGGCGTCGAACTGGCTGGATTCCTGGCCGCGCCAGGCGGCGAGCAACAGCGAGAAGTCCGCCATCCGCGCATTCCCAGTGGCCGCCGTGATCAGGTCCGCCTCTTCGAGCAGGGCCGCAGCCACGGCCAATTCGCCCGCGAAAATATGGTGCGCGGCAAGGTAGCTGAGGGCGATCGGCAGCATGGTAAGCGCGCCGGCGTCCCGAGCCTGCCGGGCGTGCCGGGCGCCGAGCTCGCGGCACGTCTGGTCATCCCACAGGTCCATGGCGGTGTGGCAGCCAAGCCAAAGCCAGCGAACGTCGGTGAGACCCTCCTCGTCGAGGAGGGCACTGAGCGCCCGTTCGAGTGCGGGCACCGCCGCCAGGTGGCCCTTCACCGACCGTGTCGCCAGGCCGTCCAGGAGGAGGTCAACCGCGCGCGCCGGGTCGGCCGCCGGTGGTGCCGCCAAGGCGGCCTCGGCCACTTCGCGTACCGTCGGGCCACCGCCTGGCCGGCCGACGCGGATGGCCGCCCACAGCGCCTCCAGGTAGGTCTCACGCGCCATAGCGGCGTCGAGCGGGCCGAGCCGCCGGGCGGCCTGGAGCAGCAGTTGCGGAGCGTGGCTGCCCCGCAGCCGGGTGAACGCTATCTGTGCCTGCAGCCGCTCCAGCCGGGCGCGCTCCAGCGCGCCGAGCGGCCCCGCGTCGGCGATGGTCAGCTGTTCGACTGCCGCGTCCGGCATCCCGGCGTCGTACTGGGCCTGCGCTGCGGCGAGCGCACGCGCGGCGCGCGCCGGCGGGCCGGGCGTCAACGCGGCAGCGCGCTCAAGGAAGGCGGCCGCCGCGGTCAGGCCGCCGCGCGCCTGCGCGCGGCCAGCAGATCGCTCCAGCTCGGCGGCGACTTCCTCGTCGGGCCCAGCTGCTGCCTGGGCCCGGTGCCAGGCCCGGTGATCGGGATCGGTGCCCGGGTCGGTGACCTCGGCGATGGCTTGGTGGGCCAAGCGCCGGTCGGCGATTGGCGCCGCCTGGTAGACGGCCGAACGGACCAGCGGGTGGCGGAACGTGACCCGTGCGCCGAACGCCAGCCACCCCCCGGACTCGGCAGCGTCCGCCGCCCCGGCCCCGATCCCGAGCCGTCCGGCCGCCCGCCACAGCAATGCCGGGTCGCCGACCGGCTCGGCCGCGGCCAGCAGGAGCAGCCGCCTGGTCGCCTCCGGGAGCGGCGTGATCCGCCGCAGGAAGCTCTGCTCGATCCGGCCCGCCAGCGGCACCGGGCCGGCCACGCCGAACCCGCCGGCCAGCTCCGCCGCTGCTGCCCCCTGGGGCAGCTCGAGCAGGGCCAGCGGGTTGCCGCCGGACTCGGCGACGATCCGGTCGCGGACCCGGTCATCCAGCCGCCCAGGGATGACCGAGGCCAGCAGCGCCCGGGCGTCAGCATCAGGCAGTCCCTCCACCACCAGAGCGGGAAGGCCGGCGAGATCGCCCTGCGTGGCGGGATCACGGGTGCTGAAAATCAGGGCGACCGATTCAGCGTCCAGCTGGCGGGCAACGAACGCCAGCACCCGGGCCGAGGCCTGGTCCAGCCACTGCGCGCCATCGACCAGGCACAACAGCGGCCGGTCCGCGGCCACCTCCGACAGCAGGCCCAAGACAGCCAGGCCGATCAGGAAACGATCCGGCGCGCTGCCGGCCCGCAGGCCGAATGCGATGCCCAGAGCCTGGCGCTGTGGGCCGGGCAGCGCACCGGCCCGGCTGAGCATCCGCCCGCAGAGCTGGTGCAGCGCCGCGAACGGCAGCTCCATCTCCGACTCGATACCCTCCGCCCGGGCCACCTGGAAATCCGGGGCGGTGTCGACCGCATAACCCAGCAGCGCAGTCTTGCCGATGCCCGGCTCGCCCCGCACCACCAGCGCCCGGCTGCGCCCCGCCCGGACGTCCGCGAGCAGCCCGTCAAGGGCCCTGCACTGCGCTCCGCGGCCCAGAAGCATCACCGGCGCCCCCTTCGGCGGATCCCTGGCCATCGTATGACCTGGCTCCCGCCCCGAGACACCGCGCAGAACCGGGCCGGCCGGCCCGGGTGCCGGCTAGGGATTCCACAGACGCGAACCCGGCCGCCCCGCGCGCAGGGTTTGGCATAGGCCACCCACCCGCATAACAGTCAGCACAACGACCAGAAAGGCTGGGCCATGACAAAGATCACTGTCGGCCAGGAGAACAGCACCGACATCGAGATCTACTACGAGGACCACGGGACCGGGCAGCCGGTCGTGCTGATCCACGGCTATCCGCTGAACGGGCGCTCGTGGGAAAAGCAGGAGCGCGTCCTGCTGCAGGCCGGGTACCGGGTCATCACCTACGACCGCCGCGGTTTCGGGCAATCCAGCCAGCCCACGATCGGTTACGACTACGGCACCTTCGCCGCTGACCTCAACACCCTGATCGAGCACCTCGACCTGACCGACATGGTGCTGGCGGGGTTCTCGATGGGCACCGGCGAGGTCACCCGCTACCTCGGCACCTACGGGTCGGCCCGGGTCGCCAAGGCCGTGCTGATGGGCGCCATCCCGCCGTTCCTGCTCAAGACCAGCGGCAACCCCGAAGGCGTGGACCAGTCGGTATTCGAGGGCATCAAGGCCGCCGTCGTCGCCGACCGGCCTGCCTACTTCAAGGACTTCCTCGACAACTTCTACAACGTCGATGTCCTGCGCCCCGCCCGGATCAGCGACCAGGCCTGGCAGAGCAGCTTCAACGTCGCCGTCGCGGCATCCGCGCACGCCGCGTACGCCTGCGTCGACACGTGGCTAACCGACTTCCGCGCCGACCTGCCGAAGATCGACGTCCCGGTGCTGCTCGTGCACGGCGACGCTGACCGGATCCTGCCGTATGCGGCCACCGCTGCGCGGCTGCCAGGCCTGATCAAGGACCTGACCTTCGTCACCGTCGAAGGCGGCCCGCACAACATCGCCTGGACCCACCCCGAGGTCGTCAACCCCGCCCTCCTGGACTTCCTCGCCAAATAAGCAGCAGCCCTTAGCAGATCCGCCGTCAGGCCCTGAGGTAGGCCAGGACGGCGAGCACCCGGCGGTGCTGGGCGTCGTCGGGCGGCAGGCCGAGCTTGGCGAAGACGTTGCTTATGTGTTTTTCCACCGCGCTGGCGGAGATCACCAGCCGCTGGGCGATGGCCGTGTTGGAATGACCCTCGGCCATCAGGGCCAGGAGTTGCCGTTCACGCGCGGTCAGCGCCCCCAGGGCGTTGTCCCGGCGCTGCCCGGCCAGCAGCTGGGCAATGACCTGGGGGTCGAGCACCGTCGCACCGTGGGCGACCCGGTCCAGGGCGTCCAGGAACTCCCCGACCCGGGCGACCCGGTCTTTGAGCAGGTAGCCAACCGCGCCGGAGCCGTCCGCGAGCAGGTCGCCGGCGTAGGACGCCTCCACGTACTGGCTGAGCACCAGCATGGGGGCGCCGGGCAGGTGCGAGCGGGCGGTGATCGCCGCGCGCAGGCCCTCGTCCGTGTGGGTCGGCGGCATCCGCACGTCGACGACCGACACGTCCGGGCGGTGCCTGAGGACCGCCTCGACCAGGGCGGGGCCGTCACCGACCGCGGCCACCACCTGGTGACCGTCCTCGGCGAGCAGGCGGGCCAGGCCCTCGCGCAGCAGCACCGCGTCGTCGGCCACGACGATCCGCAGCGGGCCGCGGGCCGCGCGGTCCGGCGGTGGTCCGGGCGCTGCTTCGGGCGGGGTCAGCACGGCAGTTCCGCGGTGATCGTCGTCGGGCCACCGTAGGGACTGGTGACCCGCAGCCGGCCGCCGGCCGCGTGCAGCCGGTCGTCCAGCCCCCGCAGTCCGTGTCCCTTGTCCAGCGCCGCGCCGCCTGCTCCGTCGTCCGTCACCCAGACGCGCAAGGTTCCCTCACTGTGGCGCAGCCCGATCGCACACCGGCGGGCATGGCTGTGCTTGGCCACGTTGGTCAGGGCCTCGGCGACCACGAAATACGCGGCCGTCTCCACGGCCGCGTCCAGCCGGCGGTTCAGGGGGCCGGCATCGAGCTCAACAGGTGTGGTGGAGCGCGCGGCCAGGGCGGTGAGCGCCTCGCGCAGGCCGCGGTCGACGAGGATCGGCGGGGCGATGCCACGCGACAGGGCCCGTAGCTCGTCCAGCGCCTCCTGGGTCTGGATGATCGCGTCGGCGAGCGCCTCCCGGACGGCCTCCGGCCTGCTGTCGAAGTGGTGCTGGGCGCGGCCCAGTTCCATCGCCAGGCGGACCAGCCGCTGCTGGGGCCCGTCGTGGATGTCGCGTTCGAGCCGGCGCAGCGCGGTCGCCTCGGCCGTCACCGCGGCGACGGTCTGCGCGCGGGCGGTGTCCCGTTCCTGCTCCAGCCCGCTGATCCTGCGGTGCAACGCGGACGCGTCGGACAGCAGCGCCTGCCCCAGTCTGGTCTGGGCGGCGACGCACGCCCGGGTCACCAGCGGCAGGGCAAACAGCAGCAGCAGGCCGACCACGGTATCGAAGGCGACCCGCACGGCTGGCGACATCAGCCCCAGGCTCACGGCGATGTGGGACTGGGCGCTGCCCGCGTACAGGAACATGGGCCGCAGCGACCCGGAGGACA
>JAWWPY010000379.1:0-6598 GCA_033854735.1 Streptosporangiaceae bacterium
GTGCCGTCACCGATGACCCACTCGGCGTTGGCCCCTTTGACCTTTCCCACCGGAGTGATCACTGCGGCGGTCCCGCAGGCGAACACCTCGGTCAGTTCCCCGGACTCGCACTCAGCACGCCACTGATCGGCCGAGATCTTGCCCTCGGTGGCGGGAATGCCCAGGTCCGGCCCGAGCTTGAGGAGCGAATCCCGGGTGATCCCCGGCAGCAGGGTCCCGGTCAGCGCGGGGGTCATGATCCGGGCCTGCGGTCCGCTGCCGTAGACGAAGAACAGGTTCATGCCGCCCATTTCCTCGACCCAGCGGCGTTCCGCGGCGTCGAGCCAGACCACCTGATCGCAGCCGCTGCGCACGGCCTGGATCTGGCCGGCGAACGCCGCCGCGTAGTTGCCGCCGCATTTGGCCTCCCCGGTGCCGCCGGGAGCGGCCCGGGTGTAATCCTCGGACAGCCAGACCGAGACCGGCAGCGCCCCGCCCCGGAAGTACGCGGCCGCCGGAGAGGCGATGACCGTGAACAGGTAGGACGACGAGGGCCGGTTGACGCCGAGCCCCCGTTGCGTGGCGATCATGAACGGCCGCAGGTACAGGCTGTGCCCCTCGGCGGTCGGCACCCATTCGCGATCCTGGGTCACCAGCAGTTCAAGGGACCGCAGGAACTCCGCCTCCGGCAGTTCCGGCATGGCCAGGCGGACCGCTGACCGGTTGAACCGGGCCGCGTTGGCCTGGGGCCGGAAGGCCACGATCGGCCCGCCCGCCTGCCGGTAGGCCTTCAGCCCTTCGAAGATCTCCTGGGCGTAGTGGAAGACCGATGTGGCCGGGTCAAGCATGATCGGGCCGTAGGGCTCGAGCCGCCCATCGTGCCAGCCGCGATCGGCCGACCACCGGATGGTGACCATGTGATCGGTGAACACCTCGCCGAACCCGGGCGCCCCCAGGACCCGCTCCCGCTCCGCCACGGGAACCGGATCGGTACGAGTGCGCACGTCGAAAGCGATCTCGGTGCTCGGGCTGGTCTTCATCGCTGGTCCTTCCTCCCACCCGGCGGAGCCGGGCCACGGCGGGCTGGGCACTGCTGCCCGGCCCGGGCGGGCAACGCCGGTGCGTGCCGCGCCGCAGTCCTATCTTTGCCGCGCGGGAACGCCGCGGCCAGCCGGGAACGCTGGCCCGAGGAGACCGAAGCCCCTCGCTGCCACCCGGCTAGCCGGATACTCGCCCGGCTATGTCGTCACCGATCTCCGGGGTGACCCGCGCCGCCCAGGCACCCTGGCGCTCGACCAGGTCATCGGCGACGGCCTGCTCGATCCGGGCCGCCTCGGCGGCCAGGCCCAGATGCTCGCAGAGCATCGCCGCCGACAGGATCGTCGCGGTCGGATCCGCCTTCTGCTGGCCCGCGATGTCGGGTGCGCTGCCGTGCACCGGCTCGAACATGCTGGGCGCGGTGCGCTCCGGATTGATATTCCCACTGGCCGCCAGCCCTATGCCGCCGGCCACGGCCGCACCGAGATCGGTCAGGATGTCGCCGAACAGGTTGTCGGTCACCACCACCCCGAACCGCTCGGGCTGGGTGACGAGGTACATGCAGGCCGCGTCGACGTGGCAGTAGTCCACGGCGATCCCACCGAACTCCTTGGCCACCTCATCCACGGTCCGTTGCCACAGGTCTCCCGCGTAGGCGAGCACATTGGTCTTGTGCACCAGAGTCAGCCTCTGGTCTGGCCGCTCCGCCGCCCGGTCGAAGGCGTACCTGACCACCCGGGCCACCCCGAACGCGGTGTTGACGCTCTCCTGGGTGGCCACCTCGTGCGGGGTGCCCTGGCGCAGGACCCCGCCCGCGCCCGCGTAGGGACCCTCGGTTCCCTCACGGATCACGAGCATGTTGACCGACTCGGCCCGGACGTTGGCCAGCGGTGTGGTCACGCCGGGGTAGAGGCGGACCGGCCGCAGGTTGACATAATGGTCGAGTTCGAACCGGAGCCGGAGCAGCAGCCCCCGCTCGAGCACGCCGCTCGGCACGCTCGGGTCGCCGACCGCCCCGAGCAGGATGGCATCGTGGTCGCGGATCTCCTCCAGCACCGACCCGGGCAATGTCTCCCCGGTGCGATGCCAGCGCCCGGCGCCCAGATCGTAGTCGGTCGGGTCAATGACCACGTCCGCGGCCTGCAGTACCTTGAGCGCCTCGGCGACGACCTCGGGGCCGATGCCGTCCCCGCCGATCACGGCGAGCTTTATCGCGGGAGATGCCATGGGCGTACCTTACTTGTCCAGTTTGGCTGGGAGGTCACCACTGGGGGGTCACCACTGGGGGATCACCACTGGGGGATCACCATTGCGGTCACCACGGGGGGGTCACCATCAGTTCTCCTCGAGATCGATGGTCCGGCCCACCACCGCGCCGATAGTTGACGAGATGTCGTCGAGCACCGCAGCGGGGATGGCCGAGTCGACCGACAGCACGATCAGCGCGTCGCCGCCCTGGGCGTCCCGGCACACCTGCATGCCGGCGATGTTGATCCCCTCGCTGCCCAGGATCTGGCCCACCGTGCCGACGATGCCGGGCCGGTCGGTGTAGGTGAGGAACACCATGTGCTCGGCGGGCGCGATCTCCATGCCGAAGCCGTTGACCTCGACCAGCTTCTCGAGTTGCCGCGGCCCGGTGAGCGTCCCGCCGACCGATACGAGCTGGCCCTGCGGCAGCGTGCCGCGCAGGGTGATCAGGTTGCGCCAGTCCGGGCTCTCCGCCTCGGTGACCAGGCTGACCTCGACACCCCGCTCGCTGGCCAGCAGCGGCGCGTTCACGTACGTCACCGCCGTGTCCACGACCCCGCTGAACACGCCCTTCAGCGCGGCGAGCTGCAGCACCCGGACGTCATGGCTGACGATCTCGCCGCGCACCTCGACCTCGATCCGGGTGGCCACGGCACCGGCCAGCGCGGTGAAGATACGGCCCAGCTTCTCGGCGAGCGGCAGTCCCGGCCGAACATCCTCGTCCACCGAGCCGCTCTGCACGTTGACCGCATCCGGCACGAACTCGCCGGCCAGGGCGAGCCTGACCGACCTGGCGACCTGCGTGCCCGCCTTCTCCTGGGCCTCCGTCGTGCTGGCTCCCAGGTGCGGGGTGGCCACCACGTTGGTAAACCCGAACAGCGGGCTGTCGGTGCACGGCTCGGTCGAGTACACGTCGATGCCCGCCCCGGCCACCCGGCCGTCCTTGAGCGCGAGCGCGAGCGCGTGCTCGTCCACGATGCCGCCGCGGGCCGCGTTCACCACCCGGACGCCCGGCTTGGCCAGGTGCAGTTCCCGATCGCCGATGAGGCCGACGGTCTCCGCGTTCTTCGGCAGGTGCACGGTGATGAAGTCGGCCTCGGCGAGTAGTTCGTCCAGGCTGAGCATCCGGACACCGAGCTGCGCGGCCCGCGCCGCCGGCACGTAGGGGTCAAAAGCGACCACCTTCATGTCAAACGAGGCCAGCCGCTGGGCCACCAGGACGCCGATCCGGCCCAGCCCCAGGATTCCCACCACCTTGTCCTGCAGCTCAACGCCGGTGAACGCGGACCGCTGCCACTTTCCGGCCTTCAGTGAGGCCGTCGCCTGGGGCACGTTCCTGGCCACCGAGAGGAGCAGGGCGACCGCGTGCTCGGCCGCACTCACGATGTTGGAGCTCGGCGCGTTCACCACCATCACGCCCGCCCTCGTCGCGGCCTCGACGTCGACGTTGTCCAGGCCCACCCCGGCCCGGGCGGCCACCCGGAGCTTCGGGGCGTGCGCGAGCGCCTCGGCGTCGATCATGGTAGCGCTGCGGACGATGACCGCATCCGCGTCGGGGAGCGCCGCCAGCAGCGCGGCACGGTCCGCGCCGTCCACGTGGCGAACGTCGAAGTCCGCCTCGAGCTGCGCGACGGCGGTCGGGGAGAGTTCCTCGGCGATGAGGACGATGGGTGCAGGCACGGTCGTGGGCCCCTCGGGCTGGATGTGTCGGAGGCTACAGCTTAGCTAAGCTTGTGAAATCGTTCACGAGCCCCAGTAGCGAGCGGCAGCCTCAGCCGCCTGCCTGGTCCTCATCGTCACCCAGCCAGCTCATCAGCGGCCGCAGCCTGGCTCCCACCTGCTCGATCTGCTCGGAGCGGGAGGCTTCACGGCGCTTCAGGAAGTTCGGCCTGCCCGAGTCGAACTCCTCGACCAGTTCGCGGGTGAAGGTACCGTCGCGGACCTCGCCGAGGATGCGCCGCATCTCTTCCCTGGTCCGCTCGTCGATCAGGCGCGGGCCCCGGGTATAGCCGCCGAACTCGGCGGTATCCGACACGGACCAGTACATCTTCGAGATGCCGCCCTCGTACATCAGGTCGACGATCAGCTTCATCTCGTGCAGGCACTCGAAGTAGGCCACCTCGGGCTGGTAGCCGGCCTCGACCAGGGTGTCGAACCCAGCCTTGATCAGCTCGGACACGCCACCGCAGAGGACCGCCTGCTCACCGAACAGATCTGTCTCGGTCTCCTCGGCGAACGTGGTGACCAGGGCACCCGCCCTGGTTCCGCCGATCCCCTTGGCGTACGCGAGGGTGAGCGGCCAGGCGTTGCCGGTGGCATCCCGCTCGACCGCGACCAGCACCGGCACCCCGCGCCCCTCGGCGAACTGGCGGCGGACCAGGTGCCCGGGGCCCTTCGGGGCGACCATGCACACGTCCACCCCGGCGGGCGGGTCGATCAGCTGGTAGCGGATGTTCAGCCCGTGGGCGAAGAAGAGCGCGTCGCCGTCCACCAGGCTGGGCGCGATGGCTTCCGCGTACAGCGCCCGCTGCACCGTGTCCGGCGCCAGGACCATGATCAGGTCCGCCTCCTCGCAGGCTTCCCTGGGGGTGGTGACCCGCAGCCCTTCGTTGGTGGCGCTCTCCCGGCTGCGCGAGCCTTCCAGGAGCCCGACCCGGACGTCCACCCCCGAATCACGCAGCGAGAGCGCGTGCGCGTGCCCCTGGCTGCCATAGCCGAGCACGGCGACGTGCCTGGCCTGGATGACGCCAAGGTCGGCGCCGTCGTCGTAGAAGATGTCTGCCATTGCTTCGCTGTCTGCCTTTCCTTACGCCTACTGGTCCTTATACCTACTGGTCCCTATGCCTGCTGGGCCCTATGCCTGCTGGGCCGAGCCTGCCGCGGTGCGCTCCACCGGGCGGAGGGCACGGTCGGTGATGGACCGGCCGCCCCGGCCGAGGGCCACCATGCCGGACTGCACGAGTTCCTTGATGCCGAACGGCTCAAGCACCCTGATCAGCGCGTCCAGCTTGTCCCGGTTCCCGGTCGCCTCCACGGTGACCGCGTCCTGGGCGACGTCGACCACCTTGGCACGGAACAGCGCGACCGTCTCCAGCACCCGGGACCTGCTCTCCAGGTCGGCGCGGACCTTGATCAAGAGCAGCTCACGCTGCACCGAGCCGGCCGTTTCCAGCTCGACGATCTTGAGGACGTTGACCAGCTTGTTGAGCTGCTTGGTGACCTGCTCCAGCGGGTGGTCCGCGCAGTTCACCACGATGGTCATCCGGGAGATGTCACTGTGCTCGGTCGGCCCGACCGCGAGTGAGTCGATGTTGAACCCCCGGCGGGAGAACAAACCGGCGATCCGGACCAGCACGCCGGGCTTGTTCTCCACCAGCACCGAGAGCGTGTGCCTGTTCATTGATGGACTCCCTGGTCAGGTGAGAGGGGACGGCGCGGGCTACTCACTGACGTCCCAATCCGGGGCGATGTTGCGCGCGAAGATGATGTCGTCATTGCTGGTGCCAGCGGCGACCATCGGCCAGACCATCGCGTCGCGGTGCACGATGAAGTCGACGACGACCGGCCGGTCGTTGATCGCCATGGCCTTCTCGATCACCGCGTCCACGCTCCCGGCGTCTTCGCAGCGCAGGCCGACACAGCCGTAGGCCTCGGCGAGCTTGACGAAGTCGGGAATGCGGGTACCACGAGGCCGGCCGCCAGGCTCCGCGGCCAGCCCGCCCGCGGCGGTCAGGTCCGGAGCTGCCCGGTCCGGGGCTGCCGGGTCCGGAGCTGACTGGGCGGCAGCCGGGTGGCCGGCGCCCGGCCCGCCGTGGCCGCCATCGAGGTCGGTGTGCGAGTAGCGCTCGTTGTAGAAGAGCGTCTGCCACTGCCGGACCATGCCGAGGTTGCCGTTATTGATGATGGCGACCTTGATCGGGATCCCGTTCACCGTGCAGGTGGCGAGTTCCTGGTTGGTCATCTGGAAACAGCCGTCGCCGTCGATGGCCCACACGCACGCGCCGGGGCGGCCCACCTTGGCCCCCATGGCCGCGGGCACCGCGTACCCCATGGTGCCGAGGCCGCCAGAGTTCAGCCAGTGGCCAGGCTTCTCATGCCGGATGAACTGGGCGGCCCACATCTGATGCTGGCCCACGCCCGCCACGTAGACCGCGTCCGGGCCAGCGATCCGCCCGATCCGCTCGATCACGTACTGCGGCGCGAGGGAGCCGTCGGGGTGCTCCTCCCAGCCGAGCGGGTACGTCTCGCGCACCCGGTTCAGCTGGCCCCACCACTCGGCGAGGTCGGCGGTGTGGCCGGCGTCGAGCTCGGCCTTCAGCGCCACGACGAGCTC
>JAWWPY010000380.1:0-26478 GCA_033854735.1 Streptosporangiaceae bacterium
CGGCCGGGCCGGATGGTGTCGCCGGGTCGGGCTGCGCAGCCGTCGTCACTCTGATCCCTGGTGTACCGCCAGTCCCAGGCGGGTGCCTGGCTTCCGTGCCCTCCCCGGGTGTCGGCGCCCTGGCGGATCTGTGCGGTGCCAAATGCGCGCATTGGGTGCACAACTTACCGCGCTGACTGGTGCCGGCATCTGGGCGGGGTCGGCGCGGTGGGAAGTGCGCGCATGGGGTGCACAACTCACCGCGCTGACGGCGCAGGGCAGGCAGCTCGCGGCGCCGTGCCGCGCGGGAGGGGGAGCGGCCGGTGAGGAACGGCTGGGTGAGGAACGGCTGGGTGAGGAACGGCTGGGTGAGGAACGGCTGGGTGAGGAACGGCCGGGGAGGAACGGCTGGGTGAGGAACGGCCGGGGAATAGGAGGATTCGGCGGCTAGCGCTCGCGCGGCGGGCAGCGGTGGCCGCCGAGCGGGTGGTGCGAGCGTCCCGGAGAAAAGTCGGGACGCTGATGCTGACCCGGTACGGCCCGCCGTCCGTAGTAGTAGGGGACGGGGAACCACGGACGGCTGGAGGGCGGACAGAGTGACGGCCGAGGACGGACAGCAATTCGTGGTGGAGCTGCTCGGCCCGGTACGGGCCTGGCGAGGGGGCCAGGAACTGGATCTGGGCGCGCCACGGCGGCGTTCGGTGCTTGGGCTGCTGGCGCTGCGCCCGAACCGGGTGGTCTCGCGCGACGAGCTCATCGACGGGATGTGGGGCGATGATCCGCCGGCCAGTTCGGTGAACGCCCTCCATGTCTACGTGGCGGGACTGCGCGTCGCGCTGGAGCCGCATCGGGCCCCCCGGGCCCCCGGGCGCATCCTGCTGGCCAGCGGGCCTGGGTACCTGCTGCGGCTGGAACCAGGCCAGCTTGACACCGAGATATTCGGCCGGCATCGCAGCGCAGCGAGTGCATTGCGTGCGGCAGGCGACCTGGCTGGCGCGGCGGCGTCCCTCGACGCGGCGCTGCTGCTGTGGAAGGCGGCCCCGCTGGCCGGGATTCCCGGCCCCGGGGCCGAGATCGGGCGGGTCCGGCTCGTCGAGCAGCGGCTGACAGCGATTGAGGAGCGCATCGAGGTCATACTCGCGCTTGGCCAGCACGCTGAGGCGGCGGCCCAGCTGGCCGGACTGGTACGGGAGCATCCGCTGCGGGAACGGTTCCGCAGCCAGCTCATGCTCGCGCTCTACCGGTGCGGCCGGCAGGGCGACGCGCTGGCGGCGTTCGCCGAGGCCCGGTGCGTGCTGGTCGAGGAACTCGGCATCGAGCCCGGCACCGAGCTGCGGCACCTTCATCAGCGGATCCTCGCCGCCGACACCGGCCTCGATAATGCGCTCCGCACGGCCGGGGGTGTCACGCTGCGGGACGGATCATCGCCAGGCGGCCCGGAACAGCAGCGGCCGGTCCCGGCCCAGCTGCCGGCGGACGTAGCCGCGTTCACCGGGCGGGCCGGGGAGCTGGCCGAGCTTGACCGTCTGCTGGCCACCGCGCCCGGCCGGGCTGATGCGCGGGCCGGGGTAACCAGGGAAGGCGGAATAACGGGGGAAAGTGAGGTAACGGGGGATAGTGAGGTAACGGGGGGGAGTGGCGGGGCACCGGATGTGGTCATCTCGGCGGTGTCCGGTACCGCCGGCGTGGGCAAGACCGCGCTGGTCGTGCACTGGGCGCGCCGGGTCGCCGACGCGTTCCCCGACGGCCAGTTGTATGTCAATCTGCGGGGCTACGACCCGGAGTTGCCAACCATGCCCGGGGATGCGCTGGCCGGCTTCCTGCGCGCGCTCGGCATGGCCGGGCCAGATATCCCGCCCGAAGTGGACGAGCGCGCCGCCGCCTATCGCAGTCTGCTGGACGGACGGCGGATGCTCGTGGTGCTCGACAATGCGGCCACGGTCGAGCAGGTCCGCCCCCTTCTCCCCGGGAGCGCCTCCTGCCTCGTGGTGGTGACCAGCCGTGATTCCCTCGCCGGGCTCGTCGCACGGCACGGCGCCCAGCGCCTGGACCTGGACGCCCTGCCCCGGAAGGACGCTGTGGCGCTGCTGCGGACGCTGATCGGCGGCCGGGCCGACGCCGAGCCAGCAGCGACGGCGACGCTGGCCCGGCAGTGCGCCGGGCTGCCGCTGGCCCTTCGGGTGGCCGCCGAACTGGCCGCCGCCAGCCCAGGCACGTCCCTTCAGGGCCTCGCCGGTGAGCTGGCGGATGAGCAGCGGCGGCTCGACCTGCTCGACGCGGGTGGCGACGGCCGCACCGCGGTCCGTGGCGTGTTCTCCTGGTCGTACCGGCGCCTGCCCACTGAGGCCGCACGGGTCTTCCGGCTGCTCGGCTTGCACCCAGGCGCCGGCTGTGACGCCTATGCGGCCGCAGCCCTCACCGCGGTGACCCTGGAACAAGCCACGGACTCGCTCACCCTGCTGGCCCGGGCGCACCTGGTGCACGCCTGCCGCCCGGGCCGGTACGGCCTGCACGACCTGCTGCGGGCCTACGCCAGTCAGCTCGCATCCGCGAAGGACAGTGCCGACGTCCGGCAGGCCGCGCTGACCCGCCTGTTCGATCACTACCTCGAGGGCGCCGCCAGCGCCATGGACCTTCTCGTCCCGGCTGAACAGCATTACCGGCCGCGGATTCCCGCGCGCGGTACGCCCGCGCCTGCGATGGCCGGCCGCGCCGGGGCGCGAGCCTGGCTTGATGCGCACCGGGCCACCCTGGTGGCCGTGGTCGTGCACGCCGCCGCGTGCGGCTGGCCCGGCCACGCCACCCGACTCGCCGCCACCTTGTACCGGTACCTGGAAACTGGCGGCCACTACGCGGACGCCGTGACGATCCATAGCAGCGCCCACCGCGCGGCCTGCTCGGCCGGTGACCGCGCGGCCAAGGCCACCGCCCTGACCAACCTGGGCATAGTCAGGTGGCGCCAGGGCAAGTACGAGCAGGCGGTCGGCTGCCACCGGCGGGCGCTGGCGGCCTCCCGTGAGATCGGTGACCGGACAGGTGAGGCCATCGCACTGGCCAACCTCGGTGCCGTCTACGAACGGCAGGGCCGGCCTGAACAGGCCGCCGCGTGCCACGAGCAGGCGCTGGCCCTGTTCCGGCAGAGCGGTGACCGCTCCGGTGAAGCCCGCGCGCTGGGCAACCTCGGCTCGGTCGCCGTCCGGCAGGGCCGGTACGGGCGGGCGGTCGACCGCTACCAGCAGTCGCTGGCCTTGTTCCGGCTGAGCGGTGACCGGTCCGGTGAGGCCAGCCTGCTCCCGGACTTCGGCGTCGCCTATCAGCGGCAGGGCCGCTATGAGCAGGCGACCGACTGCTACCGGCGAGCGCTGCCCCTGTTGCGGGAGAGCGGTGACCGGACCGGCGAGGCCGAGGCGCTCAACGGTGTCGGCGAGATCATGCTGGCTACCGGGCAGACTGAGGAGGCCTGCGTCCAGCACGCCGCCGCCTTGAGCCTGGCCAGCCAGATCGGCGACAGGTACGAGCGCGCCCGCGCGCACAACGGCCTCGCTGCCGCCCACCACATCACCGGCGACGCCGGCCTGGCCAGTTATCACCGCCGCCGCGCCCTGGATCTTTATACCGGCCTGGGTGCTCCGGAGTACGGCGAGATGCGCATGCGGCTGGCCGCGCTCGACCAGCGGGACCGGGGCGATCACGGTGATTTGGTCACGCTGTGACTCTGCGGGACTGACTCTTCGGGACTGACTCTGCGGGACTGACTCTGCGGGACTGCGCGCGATGCGGCCTCCGGTGGCCGCAGTTCTGCCCGGCTGGAGGTGGCCATGTGGCTACGCTCCGGGGAAATGCACTTGGTTAGCTGGGACGTTAGGAATTGGCAATATTTGCCCCCCAACGAAACCTCGCCCGGGCCTGACCCGGACGATGCTGGCCCGGTCGGCGGCCGGGGATGCCCCCGGGTGATCAGGCCGCTAAGGCCGCCGGCAGCGGCCTGACGTCGTTCGATGCGGCCTGACGTCGTTCGCGATGCGGACTGTGAGGCAGGTGCCCCAGGTTCCCCCGCGGCGCGCACTGAGCCCGGCGACGGCCGAAATACACCTGTTACCTGCGACGTAAGGAATTGGCAATATTTGACGCCGATGACCCCTACAATCGATTGGGTTCTTTCTCTTCTGATTCGCTACATTTCCGCACCGAAGAGGGCTACCGTGACCGTTTGGGAGCGTCACAGCGGACATGGAAGGTGGATTTGAATGCGCATCGAGCATCGGTCCGCATGGCGCCGATACGTACCAAGGAGTCGTTCGGCGCGACTAGCGGTTCCTGTTGCCATCGCGATCGTCGTGGGCCTGGTCCTGGGCGTAAAGATGATCAGCAATGGAGGCAGCCTCAACCTGGCGGCCGGCGTCGGCGCCTGTCCAACGGCGTCTGCGACAGCAGCGGCTGCGCCGGCTACGACAGCAGCGGCTGCGCCTGCTGCGCCGGCTACGTCGGCGGCGGCTTCGCCATCGACCGCGGCCGGAGTTACGCAGGCCGAGTCGGCGACCAGGCTGACGGCGTTCCGCGGACCTCACTTCAGAAGGCATCACAGGGTCACGCCGACCGCGACCGCGACGGTCGCGCCGACCGCCACGGCCACCGCGACAGCATCGGCCACCCCGTGCCCGACTGCCTCGCCCAGTGCGACCGCGACCGCCCCGGCGGCGGCCGCCAATGTCAACTGCAGCATCATCGTGCCGGCCAACCCGCTGAGCGCGGCCGGGCTAGCAACCCCGTATCAGCTCACCGGCTCGGGTGGGATGACCGCGGCGGCGTCTGGCTGCACCATGACCAACGCGGCCGCCCTCGGGGCCTTCGTGCAGGCGACGATCCTGGACCCGGCCACCGGGGCATTGTCGGTGTATGAGCCGCTGGTGATCACGCAGGGCACCACTCCTGCGGTGGCGCCGGTCGTGCCCACGCTGCCGGCCAACGCCGTCGTCACCATTGACTTCGGCTTCAACGGCACCGACCTCACGCAGGTGGGCGCCACGCCGACCGCTCTGCAGCAAGGTAACTGCATCAACGGCTCGGGCGGGACGGACTTCGGCCAGGTGTCGTTCTGCAACGGCCAGGCCTTCTTCGCGGCGGCCAACACGGCCGCAGCGGCGGGCCTGCTCGTTGTGCCGGCCACGGGCACCTCCCCGAAGACCGGTCAGGCATGCCCCACGGTGCGCAGCTTCACCATGACCGACCAGGACCAGAGCGACAACGTGACCTCGGTGTACCTGCTGAACGGCAACGGGCAGACCGCACAGGACAACGCGGCCAACGCGGCCGCGCTGGCCGGTGCGACTCCGCTCGTCAACGGAAGCGACGACAAACTGCTCACCGCGTTCCTCGACCCGACGCTCGGCTGCACGCCGTTCCAGGCGCCGGACCTGTCCAAGGCCGGGGCGCTCAGTGACTCGCAGGCTCTGAACGAGCTTTCCGCTGCGAAGAACCAGACCGCACCCATCGGCCTGGTCCCGGAGAACGACGAGATGACGTTGCTCAACGGCGCCTTCGACGCCACGAAGACCAACCTCTACCGGGCGCAGCTCGGGCAGGACCCGGTCTCGGCGGCGAACGACATGGCCGACAGCCCGATGAACTACTGCCAGAACCTGGTCAACCTCCAGAGCGTGTTCCTGAACACCAACCAGGCGCTTTTGGCCACGGGTGGGACCCCGGTCGCGGCAGTCGGTAACAACCTGCTCACCTTCCTGGCGAACAGGCTGTTCATGTCCTTCACCAACCTCAACTGCCAGAACTTTGGGCTGACGAACCCGGTGACGGTCACCCTGGACGGGAACGGAGTGGCGACCGCCGCGACGTTCAACGTCACTCAGCAGACGGCGACGGCCACGCCGGCGACGCCTGCGCCCACCACGGCACCGACGACAGCGGCACCCACCACGCCGCCGCCCACGGTGACGCCCACCACGGCGCCGCCGACTCGGCACCGGATAGGCCGCCGCCACCACCTGTTCCAGAACCCATCAGGGATGTAGGAACAGCCCGGCGAAGCGGCTTGTAACCCAAATCGCCAACCGGGTCAGCGGACGCTCCATGGTGCGGTGGCCCCAGGAAGTTCTGGGGCCACCGCACCAGTCCACGTCCGCATGGAGCACGGTCGGCCGGACAAAGACCGGCAGGTTCGGCGTACCGCCGCGAAAGGATCGGCAGGTTCGGCATACTGCCGCTGACGGCCACAGCAACGCTGCTTGCGGGCAAGGAGCACGGCGATGCGGAACAACGTAACTGGTAACAGCGGACAGGCCCCGCCGGAGGAACTCGGGCTGGGCCCGGACGGTCAGCACGACGCTGAGCCCCTTGACGCTGAGCCTCGTGATGCTCAGCCTCGTGATGCTCAGCCTCGTGAGGCTCGCCCGCCGAGCGGCCAGGCTCCGCCGAGGCCACCGGCACGGCCCAGGCCCAGGAGTGGCCAGGCGCCGCCGAGGCGGCCGGCCCGGCCCCGGGTAAAGGCCCGGGGGCGCCGCAGGCTCGTCGCGTGGGTCATCGGCAGCACCGTCGGCATCGTGGTCGGCATCGTGGTCGGCTTGCTCGTCATGATGATCGCCTCGTCCAACTCCGCCGGGAGTCCCTCGGCGATCCCCTCCCCGCCCCAGGCGAACAAGCAGTTCGTCGAGAGCGAGGAGGGAACTGGCGCGGATAGCCAGGCGAACATCCTGGCCGCCACGGCTCCCGGGCTGGTGCACATTGTGTCGTCGAGCGGGTCCTCTATCGGGCTGGGCGTCGTGCTCACGCGCTCCGGCATCGTGGCGACCAGCGCCCAGATCCTCCGGGGTGCCGGGGCCGTGACGGTCCGGGTCGTCCTGTCGGGCCGGTCCTTCCCGGCCCAGGTCGTCGGTTCAGATGCGGCCGACGGTCTGTCGTTGCTGCAAATAAAGGGGGGCTCGGGCTTCAAGACCATCGCCATCGGGACCGCCCAGAAATTCCCGGTCGGCGCCGTGGTCACCGCGGTCGGGAGCAGCGGGACAGCTAAGACGTTCACTCTTCACGTCGGCAACGTGACCAGCCTGAACAGCGCCGCCACCATCGACGGCACGAGGCTGACCGGCCTGCTTCAGACGACCTCGCAGGTGCTGCCCGGCGAGGAGGTCGGCGGGCCGGTGGTGAACCTGTCCGGCCAGGCGGTCGGCATCGATGTGGCTGGCGCCGGGAGCGGCCTGCACAACATCGGGTTCGCGGTTCCCATCGACCGGGCTCTCGCCGTGGCCAGCCAGATCGACGCCAAGCATTCGTAGATCTGCTTTTAAGACCACGTGCCCCGAGAAGATCTGCTGCCGGGTGTGGGTGGGGCCGGCCGCGGGCACAACCGGTCCAGAAGGCACTCGTGGGCGGACCCGGGGCGAGCCCTTATGTAGCGTTAAGTAATCTGATTAATGCTCAACGTGATCAAAGGCCGTGCCGGGCGTGTGACTGCTGAGTCTGAAGTGACGACTCAAAGTGATTAATCATGCGTACGCCGTAACATTGTGAGATGCTTCACAAGGCTCGCGGAAAATCACAGGGGAGCGCGGCAGGGCGTCGTTGTTGAGCTAATTAGAATACATAAGCGACCCGCCAGCCTTACCCGTGTGACCTAGGTCACACGGCCTTTCTATCAACCTTGGGCCATGCGGGGGGCCGGCATTAGGCAGTGTGGGGGGCCAACAGCACCCAGCGTGTGTGATGGTTTGCGTTTCCAGCAACCTGTCGCCCTGACCCGCGATAGATCCTCACGCCGCTGCCGGCCACGGTCCTCTTTGGCGGCAGTGCCTCGGGTGGAAGCCGAGCGCAATTCGCTCGTCCGACCGGAAGCGCATCTTGTCCAGCCTTCGTAAGCATGTCAGGAAACCCTCGAGATTGACGTTCGCGATCGCCGCGGCGACTGTGACCGCCACAGCCGCGGTGACTGCGGGCGCGGCGGTGGGATCGGCCAGTTCGGCCTCCCGGGTGGTTCGCGCGGCTGCCCGCCAGCCGGCCGGTCACCATTCGATGGAGCTCGCCAGCTATGCGGTCCTTGACCGCCCGCTGCGGATCTACCGGGCTCGCGTCGCTCTCGAGCATGTACAGCAGATCGCTACTGAAGCGCGCGTCGCGGCAGCCCGCGCAGCGGCGCAGCGGGCGGCCGCGCAGCGGGCCGCGGCCAGGCAGGCGGCGGCAAACGCGGCCGCCGCGCAGACGACCACGGCGAAGACGACCGGGTCGTCGTCAGCCGCTGTGCCGTCGTCCGGCTCGACGCAGCAGGTAGCTCTGGCCATGCTGGGCTCGTTTGGCTGGTCGTCCAGCCAATTCAGCTGCCTGGTGTCGCTGTGGGCCCGGGAGAGCGGGTGGAACATCTACGCGAGCAACCCGAGTTCGGGTGCGTACGGTATCCCGCAGGCGCTCCCCGGCTCGAAGATGGCGAGCGCGGGAGGCGACTGGCAGTCAAACGCGGCTACGCAGATCCGCTGGGGCCTGGGTTACATCCAGCAGACCTACGGCTCGCCGTGTGCGGCCTGGGACCACTCGGAAGCGGTCGGCTGGTACTGACCCTCACCAGCGTCGCCGGGGTGGTGGCAGCAGCAGCGGCGGTCTTTCCCTGCAGTCAGGGGAAAGACCGCCGCTGCCGTGTGTCGGCTGGGTGGTAGCGCAAAGTGAGGCGGAGGCTGCCTTTCCATTGCTTCTCCTGCGTGTCGTTAGCAGTTTCCCTGGGCCTCGGTAGTGGTCACAGCTAAGCGGGTCATTACACCTGGTAATTGTGACAGTACGTGTTGTCAATTTGTGATCTAACCCACAGTGTTGGCGGCTGTACCGACACAACTTTTTTGTGGAAGCGGTTAGTGCCCCTCCCTCAGATCTGGCAAGGTAGCGCCGATGGTGCTAAGCCGTCATGTCAGCGGATTCCCGCCGTGTCCGTTTTCGCGGCCCGTATTGGCATGAGGGCCAAAGAGACGCGCTGCTCAGAGTCGGACACGTCTGTGACTGGGCATCCAGTTCAGCGTGTTTGGCCAACGGAAGGACTGCCTTGTCACAACACCGGAGGCGAAGCCCCGGAAGTAGACGGGCGTCCCGCCGTAATGGTTTTCCCATGCCGATGGTCGCCACGGCGGTCACCGCGGTCACTGGGATCGCCGTCACCGGTTACATGGTCCTCATCGGTCCTGGCCACATGCCGGACTCGGGTGCTGCTATCGCCGCTGCGGCGATCTCCGGCAGCCAGGCGATGACAGTCCTCGAGCAGCAGCGCCAGCAGATAATCGTCATGGACGCGGCCTCGCACACCATGAGCGTGGTCGGTGTGCCCAAGGTGGCGGCGCGCCCGACGGCCCGGGCCGTCACGGCCTCTGGCTCTGGCGCCGCTGGCTCGGCGACCGTCAACCTTCCGCCACCCAACCCGGGCACGGCTCAAGCGATCGGCTATAACATGCTGTCCTCGTTTGGGTGGAGCCCCGCCACCTACTACAGCTGCCTGAACAACATCTTCTCCCGCGAGAGCGGCTGGCGTTATACCGCCGAAAATGCCAGTGGCGCCTACGGAATTCCGCAGGCCCTGCCGGGATCGAAGATGGCGACCGCCGGCGCTGACTGGCGGACCAACCCGGCCACGCAGATCAAGTGGGGCCTGGGGTATATCCGGGATAGGTACGGTGACCCGTGCAAGGCCTGGGCGTACTGGCAGGCACACAGCTACTACTGAGTGCGGGCACTACTGCCGGGCGCTACTGGCGGGCGCTACTGGCGGGCACTGCTGAGGCGGGCGCATGTTCGGCGGCGTTCAGCGGGGGGCGAACGTCTGCAGGGCCTCGGCGAAGATGGCACGGCTCGCGGTCTGGTCCGCCGATGGAGCCGATACCTGGATCCGGTAGGCCTGCCGTCCGGCCCGGGTGCGCTCCTTGACGAGAACGTCAAGCACACCCACCCGGCCGATTCCGGGTTCCTGCCAGGTGAACTCCCAGGCTGCGCCGAGGCTGCCGTGGAAGAGGAAGGAACGGAGCTCAACCCGGCGGTATCCGGGGAGGCTGCCATCCGTGATGGCCTGCTCTTCCAGGAGGCTGGCCTCGCCGAACGCGCTCGCCGCCTCGAACGGCGTTAGATCGACCCGTATGGATCGATGCCCCACGGGATCGGCTACGTCAGTGACGAGCCCATGAGTACTCGCGTGCCATCCGCTCGGTACAGCCACGGTGAAACCGGCCGCCGTCCCCGTTTCGGCCGCCGGGACGGTATACCGCTGGTAGCCAGCCGGGAGTGAGGAGCGCCCGGAGTGCCCGATCGCCAGCCCGCCGAGGAGCCCACCGCAGACAACAGCGACCGCCGCCAGCCCAATAGGCAGCCAACGCCGGTGCCCAGCCGCCCGGGCGCCATGCCGTCCGGGCGAGTGTGCTGCCTGCCGGAGATGCGCGGTTCCCGGGCTGGGCGGGTCAGTATCCGTCGATGTGCCGGCCAGGGCCGCCAGACCGGTTACCCGGGCCAGGTTCACTCGCCACGGCAGCCCCGCTCGCCACGGCAGCCCCGCTCGCCACGGCGGGCCTGCCGACCACGGCGAGCTTGCCCGCGGCCGAGGAGCGGCCGCGTATTCCGGCTCTTCCATCAGCGTGGGTGGCGAGTTCACGATCAGGGGCCCGATCCCCTCAGGGGGACTCTCCTGCGGAGGAAAGCCCATCCTCGCGGGCAGTTCCGCGGCTGATGGCTGCGAGATGCTCGGCGTGTCCCCCCGGAATGCGCCATCCTGGAATCCTTCTCCGAGGAATGCCTCCCCCGGAAATGTTTTCACGGGGAGTACGTCATTCTGGAGTGCTTCCGTCGGGTACCCGCCACCTGGGGATCCGCTACTTCCAGATGGGGCGACCGCCGCCGCGAGAAGCCTGCCGGCGGCAGGCGCGTCGGGCCGGGCGCTTGGGTCCCGCCGCAGCAAGGCGTCAATGGCCGGGGCCAGCGCTCCCGCGGATCGCGGCCGGGGCGCGTCAAAGTTGGCGATCACGGACAGGACCGCCAGCGAGCTTCCATGGTGGTCGAATGGCCCATGGCCATCCACGGCCGCGAACAGGGTCGCGCCGAGCGACCACAGGTCGGACGCGGGTGTGGCCGGCTCGCCCCGGATGCGCTCCGGCGCCGTGAAGCCGGGTGTGCCCATGACCATCCCGGTCAGCGTCAGCCCGGGATCTCCCGCCCGGGTCGCTATGCCGAAATCCGTCAGCACCGCCCGGCCATCGGGGCCCAGCAGCACATTGCTCGGTTTCACGTCCCGGTGCAGGATGCCCGCCGCATGAGCGGTGGCGAGCGCTCCGAGCAATCGGACCCCGACATCCGCGGCCTGGTGCGGCGGCAGGGGGCCGTCATGGGCCAGGATCTGCTCCAGGGACCGCGCCTGCACGAACTCCATCACGATCCACGGCCTGCCGTCCGCCTCGACCACGTCGAAGATGGTGACCACCGCCGGGTGATTCAGCCGTGCCGCCGTTCTGGCCTCGCGCAGCGTGCGCTCGTAACGGACCCGCGTGTCCTCAGGCGTACTCGCTTCCCGTAGGAGCACCTCCTTGACAGCGACGTCCCGCGCCAGGAGCGTGTCCCGGGCCCGCCAGACGGTGCCCATGGCACCACGGCCGATCGGGTCCTGAAGGTAATAGCGCCCGGCGACCACCCGCCCCGTCCCGGCCGCAACGTGCATGGCCGGGACAATACACGGGCTAGCTATCAAGATTCCTGTGAAACGGGTGTGAATCGACCGAGTGTCGCGACTATTCCGCATCCCCGCAGCTTCTGGCCATTCATGATCGCGGCGTTCTGCCAATCCCTCCCGCCGATCCCCGTGCCGATCCCCGTGCCGATCCCCGTGCCGATCCCCGTGCCGAAACAGCGGCGCGGTCAGCGTGGCGCGATGGTGAGGAGGGGCGGCTCCGGCGAAGGGGCGAAGAAATCGTTTCCCTTGTCGTCCACGATGATGAACGCGGGGAAGTCGCGGACCTCGATCTTCCAGACCGCTTCCATGCCGAGTTCGGCGTACTCAAGCACCTCAACCTTGGTAATGCATTCCTGGGCGAGCTTCGCCGCGGCGCCGCCGATCGAGCCGAGATAGAAGCCGCCGTGCGCGGCGCACGCCGCGGTCACCGCGGCCGAACGGTTCCCCTTGGCCAGCATGACCAGCGACCCGCCCGCCTGCTGGAACTGGTCCACATACGAGTCCATCCGCCCGGCCGTGGTGGGCCCGAACGACCCGGACGCGTAGCCCTCCGGGGTCTTGGCCGGCCCCGCGTAATACACCGCGTGATCAACGAGGTAGGGCGGCATCAGCTCACCGGCGGCCAGCCGCTCCGCGATCTTCGCGTGCGCGATGTCCCTGGCCACGACCAGCGGCCCGGTCAGCGACAGCCGGGTGGACACCGGGTGCTTGGACAGTTCCGCGCGAATCTCGCTCATCGGCCGGGTCAGGTCGATCGCCGTCACATCGTCGGCGCCGAGATCGGAGTCCGTGGTCTCGGGGAGGTAGGCCGCGGGGTCGGTCTCCAGCCGCTCCAGGAACACGCCTTCAGGCGTGATCTTGGCTAGCGCCTGCCGGTCGGCGGAGCAGGACACCGCGATCGCGACCGGGCACGACGCCCCATGCCGTGGCAGCCGGATGACCCGCACGTCGTGGCAGAAGTATTTGCCACCGAACTGCGCGCCGATGCCTATCCGCCGGGTGACGCCCAGCACCTGCTGCTCAAGCTCCAGGTCGCGGAACCCGTGCCCGGCCGCGGAGCCCGTGGTGGGCAGCGTGTCCAGGTACCGCGCGGACGCGTACTTGGCCGTCTTAAGTGCGTACTCGGCACTGGTGCCGCCGATGACGATGGCCAGATGGTAAGGCGGGCACGCGGCCGTTCCGAGCGAGCGGATCTTCTCCTCCAGGAAGGCGAGCATCGCGTCCGGATTCAGCACGGCCTTGGTCTGCTGGTACAGGAACGACTTGTTGGCCGACCCGCCGCCCTTGGCCATGAACAGGAACTTGTACTCGGCGCCGCCGGTGGCGTAGATCTCGATCTGCGCGGGCAGGTTCGTGCCGGTGTTGCGCTCCTCCCACATGGTGAGCGGAGCGAGCTGTGAGTACCTCAGGTTCAGCTGCGTGTACGCGTCGTAGATGCCACGGGCCAGGTACTCCTCGTCCCGCCCGTCGGTGAGCACCTGACCGCCGCGCTTGCCCATTACGATCGCTGAGCCGGTGTCCTGGCACATCGGGAGCACGCCGCCGGCGGCGATGCAGGCGTTCCGAAGCAGGTCGCCGGCGACGAACCGGTCGTTGCCGCTGGCCTCGGGATCATCCAGGATGGCCCGCAGCTGGCGCAGGTGGGCCGGCCGCAACAGGTGCGCGATGTCCCGCATCGCCGCACTGGCGAGCAGCGTCAGCACCCCCGGTTCCACCTCCAGAAATTCTTTCCCCAACGAAACCCTCCGGCTGATCCCGTCCTCGGTCAGGAGCCGGTACTCCGCGGCGTCCGGGCCCAGCGGCAGCAGGTCGGTATAGGTGAACTCGGGCATGGACACGTCCTCGTGGCGTAGCTCAGGGGATACTCCCATCGTAGAACGGCCGCCGGCTGGCCGTTTCGGGTGCCTGGCCTGCATGCCGGCGGCCGCGACGGGTAGGTGTGTGGCCGCCAGGGCCTGGCATGGTGCGCAGGCCGGCGCCCGGAGGGAGACATCAGTGAGCACCCCATATAGCGACGAGCGTGCCATCCACCTCGACGAGGCTTCCCGTCAGCTGGAACTGGCCGTGCATGACGCGCAGGTCGCCTTCGACTGCATCGCGCTCGGCAACATCGACCGCGCCCACACCAACACGCTGACGGCGCGCGCCGCCGTGGACGCGGCCGAGACCATGCTGCGGGCCGCCCTCGGCGGGGCTGACCTGGTTATCGACACCGGGGGTGACGGCGCTGATGAGGCTGACGAAGCCGTGGACGCGCAGCCCGACGAGGCGTTCGAGGCGTTCGGGCCCGGGACTGACGAGGCATTCGACGACGCCGGGGCTTCGGACGTGCGCTTACCGGTCAGCGAGGCTCCGGAGGCTCGCTGACCGGTAAGCGGTCGGGTGGGGCGGTCGCCCGCGGCACTCAGGCGGGGCGGCGGTGCAGCAGCCAGATGGCGGCGCCGAGCGCGGCCGCGGTGAGCGCCACGAAGATGCCGGCCTCGATGAACTGGAAGGTCCAGAACCGGCCGGCCGGCTGGTAGAGGAAACCCACCAAGTGGGTGGGCTGGCCCAGTATCCAGTCCCCGATGTGGCCGGTGGCCTGCGGCACGGAGCCGATGCCGTCGCCGCATCCGTTCGGCGGTCCGCAGTTCAGCTGAGCCGGGGCCGTCGTCAGCGGGGTCATGAAGTGGGGCCGGAACACGAACTCGACCACGAGCCGGATGGCCAGCCACGGGATGAACGCGGCGATCATGGCCGGGATGCTGCGGCGCACCAGCAGCCCGGCCAGCACAGCGAACCCGAACGCGCACAGGATGTAGGCGGTCAGGACCAGGCCCTCGAAGTCGTAGATGTTGTGCAGGAGATGGCCGGTGAGCCGGTCCATCGGCGCGCGGTACCAGGTGATCACCGCGGTCATGGCCGCGCCCAGGACTATGAGCCCGCCGGTGACCAGGGCCAGCTTGACGGCCAGCCACCGGGTCCGCGGGACGGTCTGGCTCCAGGCCAGCCGCCAGGTGCCATATTCGAGTTCCCGGGCGATCAGCGGCGCGCCGACCAGGACCCCGATCAGCCCGGGCACTATCAGGGCCACGGACCAGAACGCGATGTTGACCTCGGAGCTGAACTCGCCCATGAAGGCGCTGACCCCGGCCGGGCAGGCGGTCCCCCGGCTGTGGGCCAGGCACGCGGCCAGGCCGTCGTGGCTGAATGCCGTGCGCATCGAACTGCCGAGCAGGATCGCGTAGACCGCGAGGGCGGCGAGTACTCCCAGGCAGGCCATGGCCTGGCTGCGGGACTGCCGCCAGCTGACCCAGATCATCGGGTTGCCTCCTTGGTGGCCGGCCCGGGCCGCGCCGCGGTCTGAGCGGGATCGTCTGTGCTTGCCCCGGCCGGGCGCTGCAGGTAGGCCAGCACGAGCTGCTCGAAACCCACCGGCTCGACCCCCCACCCGGGGCCTTCCTGCGCCGCTAGCCGGGCCGGGTCGGTGCGGACCAGCACGGTGGAGTGCCGGTCGCTGTCGGCGCGGTGGATGGCAAGCCCGGGAAGCTCCGCCTCCCGGGTCGCGCGGGGCACCGTGAACATCCGGTGCGCGGCAATCAGGTCGTCGACCGGCCCGGCGAGCTGCATCCGTCCCCCGGTGAGCACGATCAGCCAGTCGCAGAGCCGCTCCAGCTCCGAGACCACGTGCGAGGCGATGACGACGGTGACGCCGGTGTCAGCGGCCGCAGCCATGACCTCCCGCATGAAATCCAGCCGGGCGATCGGGTCGAGGCTGGAAACCGGCTCGTCGAGCGCCAGCAACGGCGCGCGCTTGGCCAGTGCCATGGCCAGCGAGACCTGGGCCTGCTGGCCGCCGGACAGGCCCTTGATCTTGCGCTTCAGCGGGATGCCGAGGGCATCCATCCGCGCCGTCGCCACGCCCTGATCCCAGCCCGGGTTCATCGCGTGGCCCAGGTGGAACATGTCCGCCACGGTGAAGTCGCGGTAGAGCGGATGGTCCTGGGCGACGTAGCCGACCCGCGCCAGAGCCTCCGCACGGTTGGCGCGCGAGGTCTCGCCGAACACCTCCAACTGCCCTTCCGTGGGCTGCAGCAGTCCGATGATCATCTGCAACAGGGTCGTCTTGCCCGCGCCGTTCGGGCCCACCAGGCCAGCCACCGCGCCGGCCGGCACCGTGAGCGTGCAGTCCCGCAGGCCCCACACGTGGCCGTAGCGCCTGCCCAGCCCGGCGGTCCGCAGCGCCGGGGCGTGGCCGCCGACGTGATCGTGGGTCATCAGACCTTCTCTTTCCTCATGTCGTTGCGGGCCACAGCGATCAGCGCCGTCACCTCGTCGTCATTGAGCCCGGCCGCATCGGCGTCGCGGAGCCATTTCTCCAGCGACGCCCGCAGGGTGTTGTGGGTGTCCGGGGTGGCGGGCGACAAGGTGCCGGTGATGAACGTGCCCTGACCGGGCTTGCCGCCCGCCAGCCCCTCGTGCTCGAGCTGCCGGTAGGCCTTGACGACGGTGTTGGGGTTGATCGCCAGGTCGCTGACGACGTCCTTGACCGTCGGCAGCCGGTCGCCCTCACGCAGATAGCCGAGCAGCAGCGACTGCCGGACCTGATGGACGAGCTGCAGGTACGGCGGAACCCCCGACGTGCTATCCAGGCGGAATCGGAACACGTGCCCTCCGCTGCATCCAGGAGGAATTGGAACACATGCCCTCCTCTACCGCTTTACTATGATCATAGTAAAGCGGTAGAGTGTGAGTGATGTCAAGCGGCCTCGTAGTGCCTCAGTCCGGGTGCCGATGGCCTCCCATGGCCCCCGCGCTGTGACACCCGCGATCGACATGGACAGGCAGGAGAAGAACGCCGAGCCGAGCACCACGACGCAGGCGGTGGCGAGGATTTCGGCGGATTGCTGGTCAGCGCGACACCCAGGATCGCAGCCGGACTCGCATGGGCTGGCCAACCGTGTCGGTGCCGAACACGGTGACCCGGCCCTGACCGGATGCGTGAGTTCAGGCTGGCGCCCTGCGGCATGCGCCGGCCACGGTGCGTCGTGCATCCCGCCACGCGATCAGCGCTGTCCGGGCCCGCGGCGAGGCCACCCGCCGGCCCTGCCGCCGGGCGCGGAGCTGGTCTTTCAGCCAGGCCGGCGCATGCGCCTGCTCGATCGCCTGTGTCTTGGTCAGCAGCTGGCCCGTCTGCAGGGCGTGGCGGCCGCGTGCCATCGACGTCAGCCCCAGGTCCGCGATCACCGGGTTCAGCCACCACAGCGGCCGGCCCGCGGCGTGCGCCCAGTACCCGCACAACTCCGCGCGCGCGGCGCGGCGGACGTCATCGTCGGTCATCTCCGGCAGCACAGCGGCTGGCGGGCGGCCCAGGACGGCGAAGCCGTGCCGGACGAGCTCGGCTCGCGTCACCCCCGACAGGCTGCGCTGGACAAGCGAGCCGTGGGTCCACGTCGGGTGCAGCGCCCCGGGGTCGGCCAGCCTGCCCGCGTCCACATACACGCAGCCCAGGTCCAGTCCATGAGCGGCCCCCTGGTCCAGCTCGCGGTGCAGGCGGGCCAGGATCTCCTGCCGTGCCGGGCCGACCGGGCCCCCCGTCAGGGCAACCAGGTCGAGATCACTGACACCAGGGACGTAATCCCCGGTGGCCAGGGAACCGGCCACCAGCAGATCGGTCACCCAGCCAAGGCCGTCCAGGCGTTCGGCAAGATGACGGACGACCGGCGGCATACTTTCCATGATGGCCGGCGTTCCGGCCGTGGCCCCTGGTGCCCCCTCGTCACCACCGAGGAGAACCCGGAAATCGCACGCGTCATCGAAAGATACGCTGCCAGACGGCCCACCTCCCGGATGGGCTGCTTGTCGTGACCACGCACCGATTGGCGTTCCTGGCGAAGATAATGACCATCACGACCACGACCGAGTTCCTGAGCTTTCCCTACGCAGATATCACGCACCTCGAAGCCACCCGGGTGATGCGGATCAGCCCTGCTGTCCGATTCCAGGTGGGCGAAGACCCCTACGTGTTCACCTTGTGGTCCGGCGCTGACGAGGTCGTGGCCGCTGCCCGCAAGGCCAGCACTGAAACAGCGGCTGGCGCGGACCCGCAGGCGGCGGATGAGGAGCGGGCGTGACTGAGCACGGCGCGGTCGGCGTCACCAGGGTCCAGGTCGGCACCTGGGTCGCGGCGTACGTGCGTGCCTGGCGGTCGCCCGGGACCGGGGGGCTGGCCGGGATCTTCACCTCCGACGCGATCTACCAGCAGGGGCCTTACGACGAGCGGCTCACCGGGCTGCCCGAGATCGCGCGCATGTGGGAAGCCGAGCGTGCCGGGCCCGCCGAGGTGTTCCGCATGACCAGCGCGGTCGTCGCGGTCGAGGGGGACACGGCGGTGGTGCGGGTGGAGGTCTGGTACGGAGATCCTGTCCAGCAGGAGTTCCGCGATCTGTGGGTGATCCGGTTCGCAGCCGACGGCCGGTGTGCCGCATTCGAGGAGTGGCCGTTCGCGCCCGACCGGCCCGGTTAGCCGCGTTGCTCGGCCTCGCGCTGCGCCTGGCGGGTTGCTTCGCCGTCAATCTCGGCTGCGACCTCCACGGCCAGCTCGGGGCTGGCCCCGATGGCGACTTCGGCGGTCACCTCAGCGGGTCCGGCCGTCCCGGCGGCAGCCGCCGCGGCGGCATGCTCGTCGTGGACATACCGGCCGCCGCGCAGCAGCGACGCCCCGGCGGCGATCACCAGCAGCGCGATCGCCATGCTGAAGACGATCACCAGGCCGTGGTGGAACGGCCCGGAGATCAGGTGCGGGAAGAACTGCTTGCCGGTCAGCGTGGCCACACTGTGGGCGGGCAGCTTGCTGAGCACGCCGGTGGGGGCCAGCAGTTCGTGGACCGGGTTGTAGCCGAGGAAGGCGGCGAACAGGCTGGCGACCGGCGGGGTCTGTCCGATCTGATGGGCCAGGGCGTACGGCACGCCCTGCGATGTCAGTCCCTTGGTCAGCGTGGTGGGCAGCGTGCTGGCCAGCCCGGCGATCATCAGCGAGAAGAAGATGCCGATGGACAGCACGAAGCCGGAGTTCATGAAGGTGGCCAGCATCCCGGAGGCAGCGCCCCGCTGCCGGGCCGGCACGCTGTTCATGATCGCAGCCGCGTTCGGCGCCGAGAACAGGCCCATCCCGGCACCGGCTATGAAGATGAGGACGCCGAAGTCCAGGTACTTGAAGTCCGTCGGCAGCACCAGCAGTCCGGCGAACGCGGCCGCTGACACGAGCAACCCCCCGGAGGCAAAGGCCCGTGCCCCATGCCGGTCCGACAGCCAGCCGGAGACCGGCCCGGCGACGACGAACCCGAAGGTGAGCGGCAGCAGGTAGATCCCCGACCACAGCGGGGTGTCCTTGTAGTTATAGCCGTGCAGCACGAGCCAGATCCCCTGAAGCCAGATGATCAGCATGAACTGCAGGCCGCCGCGGGCGATCGAGGCCAGCAGGGTGGCCGCGTTCCCGGCCGCGAACGCACGGATACGAAGCAGTTTCAGATCGAACATGGGCTGGCTGACCCGCGTCTCGATAAAGCAGAACACGATCAGCAACGAAACGCCGCCGATCAGCCCGGTCAGCACCACCGGGCTGGTCCAGCCCATCACGTGGCCGCCGTAAGGCTGAATGCCGTAGGTGATACCGGTGAGCAGGCCGATCAGGCCGACTGCGAACGTGACGTTGCCCAGCCAGTCAATCTGCGAACTGGTCCGGATGCCGATTTCCCGCAGGCTGAAGTAGGACCAGATGGCCCCCCCGACCCCGATCGGCACCGAGACGATGAACACCAGGCGCCAGTCGATCGCGGCGAGTACGCCGCCCAGGATCAGGCCGATGAACGTCCCGGAGATGCCCGCGACCTGATTGATTCCCATGGCCGTGCCGCGCTGGTCGGAGGGGAACGCGTCGGTCAGGATCGCGGGGGAGTTGGCCATCAGCATGGCGCCGCCGGTGGCCTGCACGATCCGGAAGCCGATCAGCCAGAGCGCTCCTTGAGCGCCGCGGGCGGGGTCGAACGGCAGCGCCAGCGCGCCCAGTGCGAAGACCGTGAATCCCAGGTTGTACATACGCACGCGGCCAAAAATGTCACCGAGCCGCCCCAGCGTCACCACCAGCACGGCGGACACCACCAGGTATCCCATCAGCATCCAGAGCAGGTAGCTCACGTTGCCGGGGGTCAACGGATCGAGGCGGATGCCGCGGAAGATGGCGGGCAGGGCGATGATCACGATAGACGCGTTGACCGTCGCGGCCAGCATTCCCAGCGTGGTGTTCGACAGCGCCAGCCACTTGTAATGCGGGCCAGGCGGCCTGCCCCCGGCCGCCCGGGCAGATCCCTCGCTGCCTGCCGCCTCCCCGTTCACGCCGGCGCCGCTGCCGCGCCCCTCCTGGTCTATCGCCCTGGCGCTGCCGCGCCCGCCCTCTCCGTTCGCCCCGGCTCCTCGTGGCTGGCCGTTCTCGGACTCGCGCACCTGAGGTCTTCCCGTCTCATCTGCCGATACTTGCTTAAGCAAAACTAACAGAGGAAGACGGGCACTGCCCACCGCCCGTGGTGAGGTGCCCATGCGGCGCACGATGGAGCGTTGCGCACCATGATGGTGACCGATACCATGCTTCCACTAAGCAATTAGTGGAGGAATAGTATGATCGAGTTCCAGCTCGACACCGCGTCGGGCGTGGCCACCTATCTCCAGCTGGTCCAGCAGGTTCATGACGCTTTGCAGCTCGGCCTCCTCGAACCGGGGGATCAGCTACCAACGGCCCAGCAGGTCGTCGCCAAGCTGGCCATCAACCCGAACACGGTGCTCAAGGCCTACCGCGACCTCGAGCGTGAGGGCCTGGTGCGCGCTCGCCCTGGCCAGGGGACCTTCATCACCCGGTCACTCCCGCGTACCGACCCGGCCACCCAGGCCAAGTTTCTCGCGGCCATGACCGACTGGCTCCGCTCAGCGCGTTCGGCGGGCCTCGGTCCGGACGATATTGAGGCCATCTACCGCACCGCCGCCCGCAACTGCTTCGCCGAGGGCGTGGCATGACCGCGCCCAAGGGGCGCCCCGGAGGCGCACGGGAGCAGAGCATGAGCGCTGTCCTTAGGAGCAGCGCGCTCGGCAAGCAGTACGGGCGGCGCTGGGCACTCGACGACTGCACCCTCGCCATTCCCGCCGGGAAGGTCGTGGGGCTGGTCGGCCCCAACGGCGCGGGCAAGACTACCTTGCTGCATCTGGCCGTCGGGTTGCTCGCACCCACGGTGGGCACGATCGAGGTCCTGGGCGGACGTCCGGCTGATGGCCCGGCCCAGATGGGACGGGTCGGCTTCGTGGCCCAGGAGACGCCGACGTACGCGCGGCTTTCCGTGGCCAAGCACCTCCGCATGGGTGCCTTTCTCAACCCATGCTGGGACGGCGAGCTGGCCGAGCGCCGGGTCGAACAGCTCGGCCTCGACCCACGTCAGCGGGCCGGATCGCTCTCCGGCGGTCAGCGGGCCCAGCTCGCGCTCACACTGGCGATCGCGAAGCGGCCGGAGCTCCTGCTCCTCGATGAGCCGGTGGCCAGTTTGGACCCGCTCGCGCGCCGCGAGTTCCTGCAAAGCCTCATGGAGGTCGTCGCCGAGCAGGAGGTCAGCGTCGTGCTCTCCTCGCATCTCGTCGCCGACCTCGAGCGGGTCTGTGACTACCTCGTCGTGCTCGTCGCCTCCCACGTGCGCGTGGCCGGAGCGGTCGACGCGTTGCTGGCGTCCCACTACCGCCTCTCCGGACCCCGCCGGGACCCCAGCACCCTGCCGGCGAACCAGGAGGTCATTGACGAGAGTCACACCGATAAGCAGAGCATGCTCCTGGTCCGCACCGGCGAGCCGATCCTCGACCCGGCCTGGGCCATCAAGCCGGTCACCCTGGAAGACCTGGTGCTCGCCTACATGCGTCCGGGCCGCGACGCCAAACCCGTCCGGCGATCAGGACTGGGGGTACTTCGATGATCCGGTTCACCTGGCTCCAGTTCCGCACCCAGGCGGCGGCTGCCCTCGGCGGGCTAGCGGTTGTCGCCGTAGTCCTGGTGATTACCGGTCCGCACCTGGCCCACCTCTACAGCACCACCGTCGCGAACTGCAAGGCCCACCACGACTGCCAGACGGCCACGGCCGCGTTCCTCCGGAACGACCGTAGCCTGCAGATAGGGCTCGATGCCCTGGTCGTCATCGTGCCCGGCATAATCGGGCTCTTCTGGGGAGCACCACTCGTCGGGCGTGAACTCGAGACCGGCACCTTCCGCCTGGCCTGGACGCAGGGAGTCACCCGTACCCGCTGGATGGCCATCAAACTCAGCGTCGTCGGCCTGGCCAGCATGGCCGTCGCCGGGCTTCTCAGTCTCATGGTGACGTGGTGGTCCAGCCCGGTGGACCGGGCCGGCATGAACCCGTTCATGTCGTTCGAACAGCGCGACATCGTTCCCCTCGGCTACGCCGCCTTCGCCGTCGCTCTGGGTGTCACAGCCGGCCTGCTCATCCGCCGGACGCTACCCGCCATGGCGACCACGCTGGCCGTCTTCACCGGCGCCCGGCTGGCCGTGGCCCACTGGGTGCGCCCGCACCTCATCGCCCCCCTCCGCCTCACTGTGCCCGACAACGTGATCGCTGGCATTGCCGGGGGAACCGCGTCGCCGCGCCCGGCCGGGCTCACCCCGCGTGACTGGGTCCTCTCCAACCAGACCATCAACGCCACGGGACACGTGATCGGGCAGGACGGAGTCATCGGCAATGGTGCGGGAAACATTGGTATCGGGCCTCATGGGGTCATCGACGTCCAAGGACTCACCTGCCCCAACATCAGACCCCCCAAGGTGCTGAACCCCGCAGTCGTGAACGCTGCCATTCAGCGATGCGTCAACCAGCTCCGGCTACGCGAACTACTGGCCTACCAGCCGCCCAGCCGCTACTGGGCGTTCCAGTGGTACGAGCTGACGATCTTTCTCGGCGTCGCCATTTTCCTGGGCGGGTTCTGCCTCTGGTGGTCCCGCCGCCGCTCCTCCGAGAGGCCTCAAGTCCGGCGCCCCCACACCGGCCGCGCCCTGGTGCTGGAGAGGTCTACCTGATCTGGCTCAGCCCTTTCGGCTCACCGAAAATGGCGGCCGTTTCATTCGTCATCCATCTGGTGTTTACCCGCTTTTCTTGATGAGGTGACCTGGGGTACATTTTCTGCGCTGACCGTAATGCCGATAGTGCAGCGTTAGTGAATCGGTAGTATTGAAACGGTTTGGAAAACTTTCCCTCCGCGACTTACCAATTGCGGAATGGCCATGGCATCGTACTTGGCGCACAGCGGGACCTTCTGCCGGTGAACCCATCGCCTCCGCGAAGCCGGCCGGAGCCGAAGGCGCGAAGCCCGACCGGCATGAAGGGGAGAGTCACATGAGCAGGAAGAACAGGGGTTCCGCGGCAGCCGCCAAAGGTGCCGCCCGGCGTGCGCCGCAGCACCGCAGGGACGCTGGGCGGCACCGGGAGCCGTCTCCGACGATCGCCGGCTTGGTGGCCGTACCTGCGTCGGCCGGCGCGAAGCTGGCCACGATCGGTGTCATCGGAACCGCCGCCGCGATCATGGTCCCGGCGGCCGCATCGGCCGGCCCGGTCGGCGGCCCGGGCGGGTCCGCGAGCGTACCCGCGGTCAACAGCACCAACCCGGGTCCGGCTGTGGTGTACCCGATTGCGGGAACGAGCGCGCCGACGCCCAACAGCAGCCAGAACCCAGTCGTGGTCGCCCCGGCCGCGGCGACCACGGCGGCTGCGGCGCCCCCGGTGGCTGCGCCGTCCCCGCCGGCGATGCCCAGTGCGCCACCCGTTCAGCTGTACAACAACCTGGTGCCGGTCACGCCCACCACCATGCAGGCGATTCAGCAGTACCTGTCATCGACCTCCGGATCGGTCCGGGTAGCCGGGTTCACGCCCGTCGGCGTTGGCGGCATGCTCCAGGTCTTCGATGGCCCGAACGGCGGGGGGTTGGCGGTCGGTGTCGGCGTCGGCCTGCCCGGCGCCAGTGTCAAGGTGACCGCGGGTGATCAGGCGCCGACGCAGACCAGCCTCGGCTTTCAGACCACCGCGACGTTCCAGACTCCGACCACTTACCGGGATACGGTCAGCGTCGGCACGGACACGAACCTCCTCAATGCGGCCGGGCTTCAGGACTTGGGCAAAACAACCCTCAAGGGCTCGTATACGTTTCCGGGCGGGCTCGTCTCCCCGCAGGTGGGCGCGTCCGCGGTCGTCGGTCCTGATACGGCCGGCCCAGGGCCGAACCAGGTGACGGGCAATGCGACCGTTGGCGGGCGGGTCCGCGTCGGCTCGTCCGAACTCAGCGGGCTCTTCGTCGTGAAGATGACGGCGGCCGAGTTCAACCGGGCGATGGCGGTGATGGCCGCGGCGGATGGCGGTCCGCCATTGTCGACCTGGTACCCGGATCCCACGCCGCAGGATCGAATCAACGAGGTCTTCGGCCAGTTGGCGCAGACCCAGGGGGTCCAGATCGGAGGCGTGGACGGGCTCCCGGCCCAGCCGCCTGTCCCGTATCTGGAAATCGGCGCTGTCCAAAACCCGTCTGGCAGCATTCCTGGTATCGCTCCCGGCGTTCCTGGCGAGCCGGTCAATCCGGTCACCGGACTGCCCGATTCCGCGACTGGCACCCAAGGACCGGCGTTCCTGCCTGACCAGTTCATGCAGCCCGCGCAGCCTGCGCCGGCTGTCAACCAGTTCCCTGCGACGGACGCGCTGGGCAATCCGACCGGGTACTACGGCGACCCGATGATATGGATCCCCTCTCCGGACCAGCCGGCCACCGGGGTCCCTGCACCGGGCGGACCGGCCCAGCCGGGTGGCAGCGCCCCGGCCGTGCCAGCCCCGGCCGTCCCGGCCCCGGCTCCGGCCGTCCCGGCCCCGGCTCCGGTTCCGAGCACGACGGGCGATGCCTCACCAACTCCGGCCGTCCCCGCTCCGGCCGTCCCCGCTCCGGTTCCGAGCACGACGGGCGATGCCTCGCCAGCTCCGGCCATCCCGGTCTATAACCCGGTCATCGACACCGGGATGGGAACCCTCGGCAGCACAGGCCTGGGACTGACCACTGATCCGCTGTCGGGCATCAGCACTGGCCTAGGGGCGAGCCCGGTGACGGGTCTCACCGCTGGTCTGCCCACGGATATGTCGATTCCGTCGGTGGCCCCCATCTCCAATCCGGTCACTTCCCTGGGCGACAGCACTTTCACTACCACGGACCTAGGCACGTCCAGCGACCCGCTGGGTGGCGGCAGTTTCACCTCGGGTGGTTTCAGCGGTGGCGCCACTTCCTGACGATCGCTGATCCGAGGCAGCGTCGGACGACGCTGGTCAGGCTGTTGCGCGGCGACCAGCGCACCCACCCTGACGACGGCCGCAGCGCCGAACCGCCGGACGCCGACGGTCAGGCTGGTGCGGTGCCTGCCTCCGCATCGGCCGCGGTCCCGCCGTCGCCAGCCGCGTCGGGCGTGGGTTTCGGGTCGAAGCCGCGGGCCAGGACGACGATGATCGCGGTGAGCACGAGCGGCGGGGCGTAGGCGGCCCGCCAGCCCGCCGCGCCGCCTACCCCGCCGGCGATGCCCCCGGCGAGCGCGGCACCAAGCACGAAGCCCACGTAGTTGAACACGTTGACCCGGGAGATGGCGATACCGGACCCGGTCGGATCGAGTTTGGACGTGGCCGAGAAGCATTGCGGCGGAACCACGCAGAAGCCGAGCCCGGTCAGTGCGAACGCACCGATGGCCAGGTCGGGGGATGGCGCCACTACTACGCAGAGCAGCCCAACCGCGGCGACCAGCGCGCCCACCCTGACCACGGCCGCGGCACCGAACCGCCGCACGGTGTGGTCGCCGATGGCCCGGCCCGCCACCATCATCGTCTGGTAGGCGGCGTAGGCCAGCGGAAGCAGTGTCTTGCTGCCGTGCTGGACCTTGTCCATGTACACGGAGCTGAAGTTCGAGACCGCGGCGTCCCCGATGTACATGCAGCCCATGGCGATGCCGATCAGGATGATCGGCCGCCACGGGATCGCGATGCCCGCCTTCTTGGCCGCGGCCTCGGAGACGGGCGCTACATCCTCGGACTTGCCGAACAGGGCTCGCCCGCTGATCAGCGACGCGGCCAGGCCACAGCCCCCGGCGATGCTGAAGGCGACACCCAGCGAGAGCCCGAGCTTGCCCGCGGCCGCGTTCCAGAGCCCGCCGAGGATCCCGGCCACGCTCCAGAAACCGTAGAACGCAGTGATGATGCTGTACCCGTACCGCTTCTCGGTGACCGCACCCTGCATGTTCATGGTCGCGTCCACGACCCCGACGAACAGGCCGAACAGGGCCACCGCCGGGTAAAGCTCGCCGAGCGTGCTGGCGAAGCCGATGGCCGGCAGGGTCAGGCAGACCAGTGGCTGGGCGACGCGCAGCACGGCGCCGCTGCCGAGCCTGGCCGCCAGCGGCCCGGCGACGACGCTGCCCACCCCGGCGATCACCGGGACTATCAGCAGCACGATCGTGAGCTGCCCGTTGGACAGGTGGAACTTGTCCTGAAGTACGGACACCCGGGTCACGACAACGGCGAAGCAGAGGCCCTGGATGAAGAACGCCGCGGCGGTGGCCCTCCGCCCCTGGCGATCACGCTCACCCCGGGGACTTGTACCGTCCCGGTTCATCGGCCGCTCCCTGGTGTCTCGCCGGGCCGGCCGTGCCGGAGGTATTCCGCGTCAGGCTAGGGATCAGGCCGGCCGGCGTCAAGGCCGGATATCTTCGGGGGATGAGTTCCCGC
>JAWWPY010000381.1:0-2649 GCA_033854735.1 Streptosporangiaceae bacterium
CGGCGCATCTCGAAGTAGCTGGCCACCCCGCCGAGCCCGCCGAACACGGACGCATCCGGCACCCGGCTCAGCAGCGCCGAGATCTTGGCCGGGGTAGGCGGGTCCTCCAGCTTGACGGTGGACACCCGGGCGGCCCGCAGGCACTCCACCATGACGCTCACCGGGAGCAGGACGCCGGTCGCCGCCGGCTCGTCCTGCAGGATCAGAGGCAGGCCGCCCTGGTCGGCGACCCCCGCGAAGAAACCAGGCAGCGAATCCACCGCCCGGAGCAGCGGCGGCGCGGCGACCATGACCGCGTCCGCGCCGCACGCCGCGGCCTGCCTCACCAGCGCGACGCTGGTGTGCAGGGCACTGCTCGAGGCGCCCACCGCGACCGGTGTCCCGGCGGCCGCGCCCACCACCGCGCGGATGACCGCGGCCCGTTCGGCGGTGTCCAGGGCGGACGCCTCACCCATGACCCCCAGCACGGTCAGCCCGTCGGCGCCCCACGTGAGCACGGCCTCGGTCAGCGAGCGCTGGCTGGCCAGGTCGAGTGAGCCGTCGGGCGCGAACGTCGTCGGCATGACGTACCAGGTGCCTGTGAACGAGCCATCCGCGCCGCCGGCCGCAGCCGCCGGATCAGTCACCGCCTCAGGCATCAGGCCGGTACCCCGCCCAGCGCGCCCAGCGCACCGTCGATGCTGGGGAGTTCGTCGATCCGCTCCAGGCGGCTGAGCGCCGTGGCGGCCACATCGTCGGGTAGCACGCCCGCGGCCGCGGCCAGGAACTTCGACCTGACGTCAGCCATGTTCAGCGGATCCTGCTCGTCCCCGTGCGGCACGGGCCGCCGGTCGGTGAGGCGCTGCCCATCCGTCAGCTCGAGATCGACGACCGCGCCGGTGCCTTCGACGGTATCGTCCAGCACCACGCTGACGTTCTCCCGTGCGTACCGGTCCAGCTCCGCGTCCTTGAGGCGCTCCGGAGTGAACTGGTCCAGCCCGCAGGTCCCGTCCGCGAGGATGACGGCGGTGACGAAAGGCGCGGACAGCAGCGCCTGGAAGCGGTTGTCCCAGGGAAGCTGACCGTGCATGTTGTAGACGGTCGCGCTCAGGCCGACCCGGGCCCGGGTGACCGACGCGGCGGATGCCCCCGCGGTATCGACGAGATGCAGCAGCGCGGTGGCCACCGATTGCAGGGAACTGGCCAGCGGCCACGGCCGGAGGCTGAGCCGCTCCAGTTCCCAGCGGTCGCCGAGGCCCTCGAGTGCCACGTCGGGCTGGCCGCCGTCCGAGTAGGTCCCGTAGAGCCCGCCGTCCTCGGCGGTGAGGACATCAGCACCGGCCTCGAACCCGGTTTCGGCCAGGGTGGCCGCGAGGTAGCCGGACAGGGCACCGCGCGACTGGTGGAACTTGATGGTGGGCGTTCCCCAGTGCGCGAACGTCCCGGCCGACTGACTGCCAGCCAGGCTGAAGGCGTTCCTCATGTGCCTGGCGTCCAGGCCGAGCAGCGTGCCGGCCGCGGCCGCACCGCCGAAGGGGCCCCAGACTCCCGGCGAATGCCATCCGTTCGCCCGGAACGCCGGGTAGTTCGAGCCCAGGGCCACCCGGGTGGTGATCTCCAGGCCCAGCGCGAACGCGAGCAGGAAATCGGCGCCGCTGACGTTCCGCTCGATGCCGATGGCCAGCGCGGGCGGGAAGACCTGCGGGGTGACATGGCAGAGGGCGGGCCGGTAGACATCACAGACCGTGGTCGCCGTGACCAGGTAACCGTTCACCAGCACCGCGCCAGCGTTCGCCTGCGGCGGACGCCCCACCACCGGGGAGCGGCCCGGGCCCGCCACGGCTGAGGCGAGCCGCTCGATCAGCGGCACTTCCTCGCTCCGGCTGCCCATCAGCGCGCTCGCGACGGTGTCGACCAGCACGATCCGGGCGCGTTCCCGGGCGCTATCGGCCAGGTCGTCCAGCCGGGTGGCGACGACGAAGTCGGCGAGCCGCTCGGTCAGGTTCTCCTTCACTTCACTTCCCCTCTGACGGGATGATCGCTACCGGACGGGTAGGCGAGCCGGTCGCGCCGACGAGCTTCAACGGCAGACTGACGAACAGGAACTCCTTGGCGCCTGATGCGGCCAGATCCTCCAGGAGCAGGTTCTCGAAAATCAGGATGCCGGCCCGGGCCAGCAGCAGCGTGTGGTTGGGCAGGCTGTGCCCGAGCACCTGGTCGACGTATCCGGGCAGGTCCCAGGACATGTTGTCGGCCCCGACCGCGTACACGCCATGCTCCACGGCCCATTCGCCGGAACTCCTGGCCATCCCGCCGCCGGAGATGTAGTCCGGGTCCTCCCAGGCCGCACCCCATCCGGTGTGGATGAGCAGGACGTCGCCGGGTCGTACCGCCACCCCCTGGCTTTCCGCGGCGGCCTCGAGCTCGGCCCGCTCGACCAGGTACCGCGGCGGGAGCCGCACGCCGCGCGCCTCGACCAGGTCGACGAGGACACCGCGGCGGACGATCGGGGGGAGCGCCTCGGCCGAGAGGACCCGGACGCCGCCCGGGTCCTGATTGGCTGCGGTCACCGGGACCCCGCCGAACATGTGCATGTCCTCGGCCTGGTGGCACAGGGCATCGACGTGGGTTCCGGCGTGATCAGCGGTCAGGATCATCCCGGCCGCACTG
>JAWWPY010000382.1:0-4180 GCA_033854735.1 Streptosporangiaceae bacterium
GCAGGTATTCATCGATCAGGTCCAAGTCACGGCCGTGGTCATCGCACCTCCGGCCGGACGCTTCAGGTCCACAGTCAGGACACGGCACGCCGACGCGTGCCCGCCGGTAAGCGACCGCGTCTTCGAAAGCTTGCAGTCGCTGGAACCAGCCTCGCTGAACGGCACCGGAGTGGCTGAGGTGTCGTGGGGATGGCACCGGAGTGGCTTCGGTGCCGTGGGCGGTGGTGTTCGGGATGCGGGGGACGGTGTTGTCAGGCATCGTCACTGCTCCGCTTGGTGGCTGACTGGTAATGCTGGACGGGGCCGCTGGTCGGCGCGGTAGCGGCGTCTCGGCTGGCGGGGTGCGGCGGGCCGGGCGGTGGCCAGTCGAGTACTGCCCACACGGTCCAGCCGGTGTCACCGTCGCCCGTGATTCCCCAGGTACGTGCTAGCTGGCTGATGATGTGCAACCCGTGTGCGTGCTGTTCTTCGCCGGTTATAGGCCGGGCCCACAAACCGCCCTGGTCGTGGACTTCGATGCGCAGGCGGTCGCCAGGGTAAATCTCGGCGCGTACGGTGAACTGACCGCCCGGTTTGCGGGAATTGCTGTGCAGGATCGCGTTCGCGGCCATTTCCGAAACGCACAGAACGGCGTCATCGGCGGCCGGGTGGCCGTCAAGGATGCAGGAGATGGACCGGCGTGCCTCTCCTGCCTGCGCGGGTGTCGCGGCGAAGGCGCGTGACCAGGCGAGTGACAGGCCGGTTGGGGCAGTCATTGTGATCCTCCAGCAGGGCGATTGACGCTCTACAGCCTGCCGATGCGGGAATACGCTGGTCTATAAGTGGCGCCCGCACACAGGGATGGTGCGTGCTCCGAAGCTAACCGTGGGTACGCGGATGAGGTGGGTGAGTAGTGGTGGGCAGACGGCACAGCGGCAGCGGGCCGGGTGATTCGCCCCTCGTGATGTTCGCTGAGGAACTGAAGGCGCACCGTGAACTGGCCGGGTTGTCTCAGGTGCAGTTAGGTGAGGTAATCGCCTACAGCCCTTCCTTGGTGGCCAAGATCGAGACATGCGGGCAGGTACCGAGCCACGACTTCGCGGAGCGGTGCGACAAGGCGCTCGCCACGCCCGGCACGTTCGCCCGGATGCAGCGGCAATGCACGCGCGTGGCATATCCGGGATGGTTCTGGCCGTACCTCGACCGCGAAGCGGAGGCAACCATGCTGCGGTCCTGGCAGCCGCTGGTCGTGGATGGGCTGTTACAGACCGAGGGGTACGCCCGCGCGATTTTGCGAGCGGCCAGGCCACGGGACAGGGACGAGAAAATCGACCAGCTTGTCACCGCGCGGATGGACCGGCAGGCTATCCTCTCCCGCGCTGACCCGCCTGACCTGTGGGTCATCATTGATGAGGGGGTGCTGCGCCGGCCGGTGGGAGAGCCGGGGGTGATGACCGGTCAACTCGACCACCTGCTCACCGCCGCCCGCGAGCCAGGCGTCACGGTGCAAGTAATGCCGTCAGCCGCAGGGGCACATCCGGGGCTGCTCGGTTCATTGGTGATCGCCAGTTTCGACCGGGCACCCGACATCGCTTACCTCGACAATGCGCTCACCGGGCAGCTTGTCGAGCGCCGCGAAGACGTGACGAACGTAGTGATGCTTTATGACACACTGAGAGCCGAGGCGCTCCCGCCGCGAGCGTCTGAGCAACTGATCACTGAGGTGGTAGGGAAATGGACGTGACGCGCGCCGAGTGGCGCAAGTCGTCTTACAGCAGCGGCAACGGTGGGCAATGCGTCGAAGTTGCCCGCAACCTGCCGGGCGTAGTGGGGGTGCGTGACTCGAAAGACCGCAAGGGGCCTGTGCTGATTTTCACCCCCGATGAGTGGCGGCTTTTCACCGCTGGGGTGCGGGACGGCGAGTTCGACCTGGGCTGAGGTCTTCTGACATTCGGTCGCTAGTAAGGGGTGCCGCTATGGGGGGCGCCCCTGTTGTCGTCCGGAGGGCCATGCGGGCCCAGGTGGATCATCTGGCCGAGATGGCCCAGCGGCCAAATGTCCTGATCCAGGTGATCCGCTCGAAGTCGGCGCGCATGAGGGCGTCAACGGGGCGTTCGTGATCGCAGAGTTCGCCAACGCCCCCAGTATCGTGTATCTGTTTCTCGACAGGCGGCGCGTGGGGCATGGATGATGCGCTGCGAGCGAGCGGGATGATGGTTGCTACCCCGCGTCACGTAGACCTAGGTGCTCCCATCAGTTTCGATGGCGGCGACGAAGCCGTCTGGGTCGGCGAGGCTCAGGACGAGTGAAGTCACCTTCGCCTTGCGGAAGAAGGTCTGAAGCCGCGCTCGGTGTAGCAGGGCGGCTCGATGGCGAGTTCCACCAGGCCATCGGAGGAGCCGAAACAGCCCGGATGGGGGGCCACAATGCACCGCGATCATGCCGTCGACTACTACTCGGGCGTGGAGGTCCGCCGCAGCGAGTGTTCAGCTACAACCCCAGGACGCGACGGAGTCCGCGGTCCACGTCTTCCATAAGGGATGCGGGGAGGTGCCCGGCCTGGGAGTCGAGGTCGGTCTTGTCGAGTGTCACCAAGGCGGTGACGTTGACGACCGAGTCGCGTGGTAGCCCGGATGCGGCGGCCGGGAGGAATACATTGCCCGGCATTGCGGCCAGGCCGGTGTTGGAGGTGATCACGGCAGCCACAGTGGTGCTGAGGCGGCTTACGTTGAAGGGATCGGATTGGATCACCAGGACGGGACGGCGCTTGGCGGGCTTGCTGCCGTGAACCTCGCCGAGATCGGCCCAGCAGATGCTTCCTCGCGCGATCACCACTCGTCATCGCCGGCCAGCCGTCGCCGACCGACTCCAACCGCGTCGGAAGCGGATTCATCCGGACCGGTGACCTGGAGTGCCTCGTCGATCTGCTGCGTCAGCGAGTGGGTGTCCAGTTCGTCGAGATACAGCTGCGCAGCACGGGCGAAGAATTCGGAGCGGCTCATACCGAGTTCCCTGGCATGCCTGGTGGCCTGCTCGAAGATGTGCTCAGGGAGGGAGATCGCCGTTTTCATGCTGCCAGTATAACCCGGTATTACCAAGCCTCCCTGACCACCCCAGAATATGAGCGCAAACTGCCAGGTGCTCAGCCGCTCCAACCACTGCCTCACCAGGTCATGATGCACCCGCGAACGAACACAAGAACCGTATACGCCCCGATATCAGGTCGAAACCTTCTCTGTCCCCGGGACGGGTGCCACCTCTCGGGCCACAACGCGTCGCACCCTCCGGGGCACCGAGCTCTAATCGGTGTCCGGACGGCACCCCAAACTCGCAAGTGGGTCACGATGCACCGCGATACGCGGACGCCGGCTGCTCAGTCCGGGCCGAGAATCAGGGCGCTGGTGGGGACGCCGGTGCCGGCGGTGACTAGCACCGGGCCGTCGCCCGGGACCTGGTTGACCGAGGTGCCGCGGACCTGGCGCACGCCCTCGGCGATGCCGTTCAAGCCGTGGATGTACGCCTCGCCGAGCTGGCCGCCGTGCGTGTTGACGGGCAGCCGGCCGCCCATCTCGATGGCACCGCCGGCGATGAAATGCCGTGCCTCGCCGCGCGGGCAGAAGCCCAGTTCCTCCAGCTGCATCAGCACGTACGGGGTGAAGTGGTCGTAGAGCACCGCGGTCCGCACGTCGGCCGGGCCGATCCCCGACTGCTGCCACAACTGCCGGGCCACCACCCCCATCTCGGGCAGCCCCGTCATGTCGTCGCGGTAAAAGCTGGTCATGGTGAACTGGTCCGGGCCGCTGCCCTGGGCGGCCGCCTCGACCACAGCGGGCGGCTGCCTCAGATCACGGGCCCGCTCCAGGCTGGTGACCACGACAGCGACCGCGCCGTCGCTTTCCTGGCAGCAATCGAGCAGCCGCAGCGGCTCAGCGATCCAGCGGGATGCCTGGTGGTCCGCGAGCGTGATCGGCCGCTGGTAGAACCAGGCGGCCGGGTTGGCCGCGGCGTGCCGGCGGTCCGCGACCGTGACCACGCCGAAGTCCTCGCTGGTCGCGCCGTAGGTGTGCATGTAGCGTTTGGCCATCATCGCGACCATCGCGGCGGGCGTGCCGAGCCCCATCGGGTAGTGCCAGCCGTTGTCGATCCCTGACGAGGTCGGCATCCGCACCGCGCCGGCCGCCACCTGGCCGAACCGGCGGCC
>JAWWPY010000383.1:0-19426 GCA_033854735.1 Streptosporangiaceae bacterium
ACACAAGCGGCGTTTTGGGTGCAATTCATTAGCCCGAAATTCGCCATTCGGTGGTAATGGCATTGCTAGCGTTGCCGCACCGTGCACTGCAAGTTTCATATGGCTTGCAATGCAGGCACTCGTGAACCTTACTCCGCACGAAGGTGAGAAATATTTCGCGCAATTAGGGTTAGTGGATTTCATTACTTTGCTAAGTACAAGAAATTGTTATCCCAAGGCGCATAAAAATACCAGGTGTTGGGGAATAAGTCCGCAGGACGGTAGATACGCCGTGCGGGCTGGCAGGGCCGTGCAACGGGCTGCTGACCTCGGGAAGCGCCATGGAGGAATCATGCGTATCAGGCGAGATCTCTTTATTCCCGCAATCCTATCGCTCGGCGTGGCCGCCTCACTATTAACCGGGTCGGCAATGCCCGTCGCGGCCGCGTACGCGCCCAGTGTTCACGTGCAGGCCGCAGCCCCCCAAATGGTGTTTCACGGTTGAACCAACATAACGTACGACTGACGGTGGCGCAGATGCGGTAAGCGGCGTCGGCGCGGAATTGCTGACCCGTTTCCCGCCTCTGCCCGCCTCTATGTCGTGGCCGACGGCCGAGGTTGGCTGGCAGCGCTTCCCGCCCGGCGGCTCGCGTCCCCGATCGCCTTGGACAACCCGCCCAGCCAGCAGTCCCGGCACTGGGCCTGGTCACCGAGGTCACCTGGCTGGAAGCCCAGCCGGGTGATATCTGGCCGGACCGGTGGCTGGCCAGCGGTCCGAAGGTCAGGGCGGACTGGCGGCAGCTGGTCACCGGCCGAAGTGCAGCCCGGCCGGAGCGCCGGCGCATCCGGGCAGTCTCCGCCCCACATCGGCGGGGATCGGGCACCTCATCGTGATGGCTGAGGGCGCCGGTGACCCGGTCCGCACCAGGGAGAACATCGCCCGGCTCGGTGCCGAGGTGCTGCCTGCCCGGCGGGAGCGGGTCAGCAGTCGACCAGTTCCGGGCGCTGGTTGAGGATCTGGGCGCGGGCGGTGATGAACTCCTGGTAGGCCGCCTGCGCGCCGGGGCGGAACACTGCGGCGCGGTGGCAGTTCTGGAACGCGAGCCGGACGCCGTAGTGCCGTTCGATGGCGCCGCGCATCGCGTCGCTGGCCATCACCCGCAGCAACTGCCCGCGGGCGGCCTCGTCAGGCGGGGGGACCTGGTTGTCGGCCAGGTCGGCGCCGCTCGCGTGCAACTCGCCGATCAGGCCGGTGATCACCTGCCAGGCGTACGGCAGTGAGGTGGCGATGCAGCCGGTGAACGCGGCGTCGTCGATCTCGCCGCGGTGGGCCTGCTCGATCAGGTCGGGGGAGACGGTCAGGGACATGGCATTACCTCCATGGTCAGCGGGTGTGCGGTTACGGGGTTGTGTTGGGGTACGGCCGGCTGTGTCGGCGGTGCCTGTGCGGGGGTTCCTGTGCGGGCGCGTTCCTGGCGTGGCGGCGAGGAATGCGTCCGGACCCATGACGAAGCCGGGGTCGACCTGGGCGGCGAGATCCTCGCCCGCGGCAGCGCTGGCCCAGGCGCGCGCGTTCTTGAGATGGAACTCCGCGGCCTGGCGGGTGAACGCAGGCCAGTCCTTGAGCTGAGCGTCTGTTGCCTGCTGGAGTGTGGCGAGGGCCCTGCGCGCGTCGTCGCCGAGATCAGCCAGCCGGAAGGGGTGACCCTGTTCCATCGCCCGCACCGCCGGCTCGTGGCCGAACCAGGCCAGCAATGCCTCGCCTGCGTGCTCGCGCAGGAATGCAGCGTCGCTGCCACCCTGGATCTTGTTGCCGATGACGGCCACCGCGACGTCGTAACCGGCGGCGTACCCGGCCCATTGCCGGTAGACGCCGATGCCCTTGCGGGTCGGCTCGGCGACCAGGAACGTGAGGTCGAAGCGGGTGAACATGCCCGAGGCGAACGACTCGGCGCCCGCCGTGCAGTCCACCACCACGTACTCGCCCGGCCCATCGACGAGATGGTTGAGGTAAAGCTCAGCGGCGCCGGTCTTGGAGTGGTAGCAGGCCACGCCGAGGTCATCCCCGGTGAACGGGCCGGTGGCCATCAGCCGGGCACCGCAGGGCGTCCCGATCGCCAGGGCGTGGACCGGGTCGTCGCCGGCGACGCGCAGCAGCCGCGATCCGTGGCCGGGCGGGGTGGTCTTGACCATCGTCGCGGCCGACGTGATCCGGGGGTTGGTGCCGCGCAGGTAGTCCTTGATCCCGGCGAGGTGCGCGCCCATCGCCAGGGGGTCGCCGTCAGCCCCGAGCGCTTCGCCGAGGTGCTGGTTGATATCGGCGTCGATGGCCACCACCGGCAGCCCTTGGGCGGCTAGATGACGGACGAACATGGACGACAGCGTGGTCTTGCCACTGCCTCCCTTGCCGGCGAACGCTACCCGCACGGGACCTCCCAGCATCCGATAATGATTCTCGTTTTCATTATGACAGTATCGAGTGTGGCGGTCACACAGGGTGCGCGTCAAGCTGTTCCGGCTTCCCGTCCGGCTTCCCGCGAGCAGTCTTCCCGCAGGCAGTCTTCCCGCGGGTAATCGAAACGCTTCGACAATTCGCCGTGGCATGCGCCTGCGAAGCGCTTCGAATCAGCCGTTTGCCCAGCCGGGGACGGCCGGGCGACAGCCACCGGTGGCCCCTCCGGTACCGTCACGGCCCGGCGGGTTCCGGCCCGGTCACCCCGCCTGGCTGGGGCGGCTGCTCCTGAAAAGATCGACACCATCCGTTGTGCCGACCGCCACCCGCGTCTAGCATCGAGTCGAATCGAAGCGTTTCGATCATCGAGGCACTTAGGCAGAACCTTGGTCAAGATCCCGGACGTCGCCCGCCACGCTGAGGTTGCCCGGGCACCGTTTCGTGTGCTCTCAGCGGCAGGCGGTCGATCTCTGACCAGACGAGACGACGTGTCCCGGTGAGCGCCCGCACCTCTGGCGGCCAGATCCCCGGCGGCCAGTTCTCCGGCGGCCAGTTCTCCGGCGGCCAGATCCCCGGCCGCCAGATCCCCGGTGGCCAGCCCTGCGCTGGGGCAAGTGCGCAGGCCAGTAACTGCTCCAGCGTCATCGCGCTGGTTGTCCCGTTCCGCTCGGGCACCCGCACGGGGCAGTTGAAGTGGCCCCTCGACGGTGCCGCTGCGCCCAACGAGCGCCATGTCGGCCAGCCGTTTGATGCCGCCCGGCACCTGCCGCGGGTCACTGCCCGCGAGCACGTTGTATCCGCATAGCTAGAACATGCCCAAACTGGAGGAGGCCCCAATGACGAGGACTCGTGTCGAAGCGCTTCGATGTTCCGGATTCCGCGTCCCCCAGGCGCGGCCAGCCAGGCCGACGCGGCGCAGCCCTTCTCTCGCTGGAGGCACAAGATGTTCGGTATAAGAAAGGGAACGGCGCTCGCCGCGGCCTTGATCGCGGGCCTCGCCGGTATAGCTGCGTGCGGCGGGGGAGGCTCCACCTCGTCCTCTTCCAAGGTGCTCAAAGTCTGGTGGTACGAGTCGCCTGGCAGCGCCTACTACATCGCCTGGAGCCAGGCCATAAAAGACTTCAAGAAGGCACATCCGGGGGTAAAGGTAGAATTCTCGGAGAAGAGCTTCAACCAGATGCAGCAGACCGCGCCTATGGTGCTCAACTCCAATAACGTGCCTGACATCATGGAATACAACAAAGGTGATGCCACCACGGGCCTGCTGTCCAAGCAGGGGCTGCTCACCGACCTTACGCCGCAGGTCACCAAGTACGGCTGGGGCAAGCTCCTCTCACCGACTCTCCAGGTGACATCGCGCTACGACTCGCGGGGGGTCATGGGGTCCGGCCACTGGTACGGAGTCCCGAACTACGCCGAGTACCTGATGGTCTATTACAACAAGAACTTGTTCACCAAGTACGGGGTCAAGGTCCCGACCACGTTCGCCGAGTTCACTGCGGCCATGGACAAGTTCGCCAAGGCGGGCATCACCCCCATGGCGAACGCCGGCAACGACTACGCGGCCATGCAGTACCTCTACGAGCTGGCGCTGAGCAAGGCGACGCCAGCCTGGGTCAGCGCCTACCAGCGGTACACCGGCAAGGTGAACTTCCACGACGCCGTCTGGACGTATGCCGCGAATACGTTCGCGGACTGGGTCAAGAAGGGCTACATCGCCAAGGACTCGGTCGGGATGACGGCCACCCAGATGGGAACCGCCTTCGAAGGCCAGAAGTATCCGATGCTCGTATCAGGCAGCTGGTGGTTCGGCCTCTTCGAGAGTGAGGTCAAGAACTTCCAGTGGGGCACCTTCCTGTGGCCTGGGAACACGATGGACCCGGGATCGGGCGGGAACCTCTGGGTCGTTCCGAAGAACGCGGCCAACAAGCAGCTGGCCTATGACTTCATCAACATCACCATGCAGCCGGATATCCAGAAGCTGCTCGGCAACAACGGCGCAGTGCCCGTCTCGGCCAGCACAGCGGGGGTCACCAACCCGCTGAACCAGCAACTGATCCAGAATTTCCAGACGCTCGCGGGTAACAACGGGCTCGCCTACTACCCGGACTGGCCGACGCCGACCTTCTACAACACCCTCCTGCAGCAGACCCAGAACCTGATGAACGGAACCAGCCCGAGCCAGGTCCTGGGCACCCTGCAGTCCACCTATGACCAATACGTCTCCACTATTCACTGACCAGGGAGGAACGGCCCGCCGGACGGGGCGGCCCGGGCAGGAAGGCAGGGGTCCACCGTGACACACTCAGCCGGGGTCCAATCGGCCCGGGTCACTGCGGGCCGCCGGCCGCCTTCCTCGGGACCGCTCCGCTCCGGGCGCCCGCGTCCCTCCGCGCCGTATCCGCTGTACCTCATCCCGAGCGCCGTGCTGTTCGTCGGCGTGATCGCCGTGCCGTTCGTGATGAACATCGGGATCAGCTTCACGCGGTGGCCGGGAGTCGGCCCGATGAAATGGGTTGGCCTGGCCAACTACCGGCATCTCCTGTCGGACTCGCAGTTCTGGGCGTCCTTCTGGCACAGCGTGGCGATGATCGTCGCGATGGCGGTCATCCCGGCCGTCATTGGGCTCATCCTCGCGTCCGTGCTGTTCGACTTCATCAGGCAGAAATTCGGGGCGCGGACCGCCAGCGTGCTGCGCGCCTGCATCTACCTGCCACAGGTGCTGCCCATCGCGGTGGCCGGAATCGTGTGGGGCTGGATCCTGGACCCGGAGAGCGGCGCCTTGAACACGCTGCTCAAGGACGTCGGGCTGGGCAGCCTGGCCCAGGACTGGCTTGGTAACCCGAAGACGGCCCTGCTCACCATCATGGCCGTGCTGGTCTGGGTGCAAGTCGGCTACCCCGTGGTCATCTTCATGGCGGGCCTGCAGCGCGCTGATCCCGCGCTGACCGAGGCGGCCGAGATAGACGGCGCCTCGTGGTGGCGGCGGCTGTGGCGTATCACAGTTCCCCAGATCCGGCCGGAGATCTACGTTGTCCTGCTGACCTGCACCATCGCGGCGCTCAGGGTTTTCGCGCTCGTCTTCGTGCTCACCCAGGGCGGCCCGGGCACAGCGACGCAGGTGCCCTCCTACTTCTCCTACCAGAACTTCTTCCAGTACTCCCAGGTGGGATACGGCGCGGCGATCGCCACGGTGCTCACGATCATCATCGTGCTGCTGTCAGCGATCTTCATCCGGGTGCAGAACAGGAACCAGGGCGGGGAGGCCTGACTATGTCCACGATCCCGGCGGCCCCGGTCCCAGTCCCGGTCCCGGTCCCAGCCTCGGCTCGTGCGCCGCGGCGCAGCGGGCGGCGCAGGAGGCGGCGCGGGCCGTCCGCGTACGTCCTCCTGATCGCTCTCGGGGCGCTCGCGGTGGCCATGCTGCTCCCCTTCGCCATCGTCGCCATGAACGCGGTGAAATCGCCCGTTGACTTCGCCTCCCGCGGCCCGATAAGCCTGCCGACGGGCATCTCCCTCCAGGGCATCAGGAATTTCTGGACCACGGAGGACTTTGGCCGGGCGCTGTGGAACAGCTTCTTCATCAGTGGCTCGGTGGCCGTTGCCGCGGTCCTGCTTTCGGTGCTGAACGCCTACGCCCTGGGTATCGGCAGGATCAGGGCCCGGAGGTCGATCATCGCCGTGTTCCTCGTCGCGAACTTCCTCCCGCAGGAGGCGCTCGTCTACCCGCTGTACTTCCTGGCTAAGAAGACGGGCCTCTACGACACGCAGCTCAGCGTGATCATCATCTTCACCGTCATCCAGGCTGCGTTCGGCACCTACCTGCTCTCGTCGGTGCTGTCCACGTTCCCCAGAGAGATCCTCGAGGCGGCGCGGATTGACGGGGCCGGCCGGTGGCGAGTGCTCTGGCGGGTCGTGGTGCCGGTCAGCCGCCCGACCATCGCCGTTCTCCTGACCTTCTTCTTCATCTGGACGTGGAACGAGTTCTTCCTGCCGCTGATCTTCCTCATCTCGAACCAGAATCAGACGGTGCCTGAGGCCCTGGCCCTGCTTCAGGGCCAGCACATCATGAATCCAACGACAACCAGCGCGGCTGCCCTGCTCGGCATTCTCCCCGCGATCCTGTTCTTCCTTATCTTCCAGCGCACCCTCGCCCGCGGCATCGTGGCGGGGGCGATCAAGTGACCCGCGCCACCGGTGACGGGACCACACCATCGCACCGAAGGGCAGAACACGCCCCATGAAGTTCAGTGACGGCTACTGGCTGATGCGCGCCGGGGTCCACGCGACCTACCCGGTCGAGGTCCTCGATGCGGTGGCTGGCCCGGGCGCGCTGGAGATCTACGCTCCGACGCAGCGGATCCGGGACCGGGGGGACCTGCTCAGGGGCCCGGCCGTCACGGTCTCTCTCTCCGCCCCCATGCCGGACGTCATCGGCGTGGAGATCACCCATTTCGCGGGCGGTACCCCGAAGGAGCCACGGTTCCGGCTGCTCAGCGACCCGGCTGGCCAGGGCACTGCGGAGTGCGGCGACAAGCTGGCCACCTTCACCACGGGGGCCCTTTCAGCGCAGGTCAGCCGGGGTGAGGAGTGGTCGGTCGCCTTCCTTGGCGACAACCAGCGCCTCACCAGGAGCGGCGCACGGGCGATGGCCGTCATCGACACCGGCGACGGCGGCCACTACATCCGCGAGCAGCTCGACCTGGGCGTTGACCACTTCGTCTATGGTCTCGGTGAACGTTTTGGCCCTCTGGTCAAGAACGGGCAGGTCGTCGATATCTGGAATGCCGACGGCGGGACGGCGAGTGAGCAGGCATACAAGAACATCCCGTTCTTCCTCACCAACGCGGGCTACGGCATCTTCGTCAACCATCCTGGCCACGTGTCGTTCGAAGTGGCCTCCGAGGCCGTCTCGCGGGTGCAGTTCAGCATCGAAGGCCAGTCGATGCAGTACTTCATCATCTACGGTCCGGCCCCCAAGGACATCCTGCGCAAGTACACCGCGCTCACGGGCCGTCCGCCGCGGCTCCCGGCCTGGTCGTTCGGCTTGTGGCTGTCCACGTCCTTCACCACGTCTTACGACGAGGCCACGGTCACCAGCTTCGTCGAGGGGATGGCCGAGCGCGGGCTCCCGCTGCACGTCTTTCACTTCGACACCTTCTGGATGCGCGAATTCAACTGGTGCGATTTCGAATGGGACTCGCGGATGTTCCCAGATCCGCTCGGCATGCTGGAACGCCTGAAAGCGCGCGGTCTCAAGATCTGTGTGTGGATCAATCCCTATATCGCGCAGCGCTCCCCGTTGTTCGCCGAGGGGAAGGCCAAGGGTTACCTGCTCCGGAGGCCTGGCGGTGACGTGTGGCAGTGGGACAAGTGGCAGCCGGGCATGGCGGTCGTGGACTTCACCAACCCGCAGGCGCGCGCGTGGTATGCGGCCAAGCTGGACGCGCTGCTGGATGCCGGAGTGGACTGCTTCAAGTCCGACTTCGGCGAGCGGATCCCGACCGATGTTGAGTACTTCGATGGCTCCGACCCGGAGCGGATGCACAACTACTACACCTACCTGTACAACCAGACGGTTTTCGAGTTGCTGCGCGGGCGCCGCGGCGACGGGGAGGCGATTGTTTTCGCCCGTTCGGCGACCGCCGGGTCGCAGCAGTTTCCTGTCCACTGGGGTGGCGACTGCGAATCCACGTTTGAGGCGATGGGCGAGAACCTGCGCGGCGGCCTGTCCCTGGGGATGTCCGGTTTTGGCTTCTGGAGCCACGACATCGGCGGCTTTGAGGGAACGCCGGACCCCGCCCTGTTCAAGCGGTGGATCGCATTCGGGCTGCTGTCCTCGCACAGCCGCTTGCATGGAAGCTCCTCCTACCGCGTGCCCTGGCTGCTCGACGAGGAGGCGGTAGACGTCCTGCGGACGTTCACCAAGCTCAAGGCGCAGTTGATGCCGTACCTGTACCGCGCTGCCCTGCAGGCGCATACGGATGGCATCCCGATGATGCGCGCCATGGTGCTGGAGTTCCCGCGCGATCCGGCCTGCACCCATCTGGAGCGGCAGTACATGCTCGGCGGCGACCTGCTCGTCGCGCCGGTGTTCACGGCCGCCGGCGACGTCTCCTATTACGTGCCCGAGGGCGCCTGGACGCACTTCCTGACCGGTGAGCGGCTTACCGGCCCGCGGTGGCACTGCGAGCGGCACGGGCCCATGAGCGTCCCGCTGCTGGTCAGGCCCGGTGCGGTGGTACCGGTCGGCGCGGTCGAGGATCGACCAGATTACGACTATGCCGATGGCGTGACGCTGCGCGTGTACGAACTGCCTGACGGCGCCCGGGTGACGACCACGATTCCCGCCACGACCGGGCAGGACACGGCAGCGTTCGTCACCTCCCGGGACGCGGGCGTGATCCGGGTCGAGGCCGCGGATGCGCCGGGAGCCTGGCAGGTCCTGCTCATCGGCGTCCACTCGCCCGCCTCCGTCAGCGGCGGGGCGGCGGCCCCGCATGAGCAGGGCACGCTCATCCAGGCCACGGAAGATGTGCTGGCGGTCACGTTGCGGGCGGGCACATGAGGAACGAGCCAAACCAGTCAGCCGAGCGGCTTCGGAGGTAGCAGTGTCAGTGAAGACCAGACTCCAGATCCCCTTCAGAATGCGGGCCGGCGGGTCACACCACAGGAGGCGGTGGCTGCGGCTGGCCGCCATGCCCGCCAGCGCCGGGTTACTTGCCGCGGCTCTCGTCTCCATCCCGGGTACCGCGGCCAGCGCCGCGCAGTGCGGGTCCTACCCGTTCCGTGACCCCGGCCTGCCGCTCGCCGCGCGCATGCACGACCTGCTGAGCAGGCTGACCACCGACCAGAAGGTCTCGCTGCTGTTCCAGTACCAGCCCGCCATTCCCGCGCCGCTGTGCCTGCCGGCCATGAAGAACGGCACCGAGGCGCTGCACGGCATCGCCTGGTCCAACGACGTCAGCAACAACGGGAACGTGGTGGACGCCAACGGCACCACGTTCCCGCAGGCGATCGGGATGGCCAGCACCTGGGATCCCAGCCTGATCAAGCAGGTCGGCAACGCGGTCGGCCAGGAGGCCCGCGGTTATAACGCCCAGAATCCCGCGGTCTGGGGCCTCAACCTGTGGGCGCCGGTGGTGAACCTGCTGCGCAACCCGCTGTGGGGCCGCAACGAGGAGGGCTACTCGGAGGATCCCTTCCTCACCAGCCAGGTCGCGACCGCCTACGGGCTCGGCATCGAGGGCAACAACCCGAAGTACCTGCAGGCCGCGCCGACCCTCAAGCACTACCTGGCCTACAACAACGAGGTGAACCGGGCCACGTCCTCCTCGATGCTCACGCCGCGGGTCCTGCAGGAGTACGACCGCGCGGCGTTCCGCGCCCCCCTCCAGGCCGGGGCGGCCACCGGAGCCATGGCCTCCTACAACGAGGTCAACGGGCGGCCCAACACGGTCAACCCCGACCTGGCCACCATCGAGCGAAGCTGGTCACCCAGCCCGCTCATGAACGTCACCGACGCCTCCGCGCCCTACAACCTGCTGCCCGGCACCGACAACTACTACCCAGACCTCGAGCACGCGGACGCCGCGGCGATCAAGGCCGGGATCGACAGCTTCACCACGGACGGCACGGACCCAACGAACACCACCAAGGCGATCAACGCGGCGCTGACCGACGGCCTGCTCACCACGGCCGACGTCGACCGGGCCGCGTCGCACGTCCTGTCCATCCGGTTCCGCCTCGGTGACTTCGACCCACCCGGCGCCAACCCGTACTCCACAATCACCCCTTCAGTCATCAACGACACCGCCCACCAGCAGTTGTCACGTAAGACCGCGGATGAGGCGATGGTGCTGCTGAAGAACTCCGGCGGCGTCCTGCCGCTGAAACCGGCCGCGACCAAGAAGATCGCCGTCGTCGGCCCGCTGGAGAACACCCTCTACTCCGACTGGTACAGCGGGAACCTCCCGTACCAGGTCACGCCGCTGGACGGGATCACCCAGCGCCTGGGAACGGGGGCGACGGTCAATGCCAGCGAGGGCGTGGACCGGATCGCGCTCAAGGACGTCAGCACCGGCAAGTACGTCACCGCTGGCACCGGCGCATCCGGTGGCGTGCTCGGCGAGGGCGACACGGCACCGGCCGCCACCTCCCAGTTCGACGTGTTCGACTGGGGCAGCGGGGTCCTCACCCTGCGCAGCGCGGCCAACGGCAAGTATGTCGGCTACAACTTCAGCAACTTCAAGAACGACCAGGCTCAGCCGAACGGCTGGTACGTGCAGCAGCAGTTCGCGCTGGAGCCCCGGCCAGATGGCAACTTCGTGATCAGGTACGCGGGTTACGAGACCCAGGAAACCTGGTTCAACCCGAACCACTACCTCACCCTGCAGCCGGACGGCAGCCTGAACCTGGGCGCGAAGACTCCCGACCAGGCGACCGAGTTCAGCAAGCAGGTGATCACCAGTGGCATCGGCAGCGCCGTCAGTGCCGCGAAGGGCGCCGACGCCGCGGTCGTGGTGGTCGGCTCGATGCCGTTCATCAACGGCCGGGAGGCGCACGACCGGACCGACATGAACCTGGCCTCCGGGCAGGAGGCCCTGGTTCAGGCGGTGACCAAGGCGAACCCGCACACGATCGTCGTCGTGGAGGACAGCTACCCGACCACGATCAACTGGGAGCAGGGCAACGACCCGGCCATCCTGTGGACCACGCATGCGGGCCAGGAGACCGGTCACGCGCTGGCCGACGTGCTCTTCGGTGACTACAACCCCTCCGGCCGGCTCACCCAGACCTGGCCGCAGTCGCAGTCGGAGGTGGCGAACATCCTTAACTACGACATCATCAAGTCCGGCCAGACCTACATGTACGACACCCAGCCGGCGCTGTACCCGTTTGGATACGGGCTGTCCTACACGACCTTCCGCTTCGGCAGGATGCGGCTCTCCTCGCCCTCGATCGGGCCGAACGGGACGGCCGACGTCAGCGTCGACGTCACCAACACGGGAAGCCGGGCCGGCCGCGATGTCGTGCAGCTCTACGGTCACCAGGAGAAGTCCCGGGTTAAGCAGCCGCTGAAGAAGCTGATCGGATTCCAGAACGTGTCGCTGGCACCGGGCCAGACCGTCACCGTGCGGTTCGCCGTCAAGGCCAGCGACCTCGCCTTCTGGGACGTCACCCGGAGCAAGTGGGTGGTGGAGACCAGCCCGCAGCAGCTCACGGTCGGTCAGTCATCGTCTGACGTCCGCCAGTCGGCCACATTGGCGGTGCACGGTGAGACCATCCCACCCCAGGACCTGGTCGGCCATCCCACCGAGGCCCAGAACTTCGACGACTACCTCGGGATAACGCTGGCGCCTGAGACCCAGGCCAGCGGCACTGCGGTCCAGGCCACCGGGGCGGGCCAGTGGGTCAAGTTCGGCGACGTCAACTTCGGCGGCGCGGTCACCAGCTTCTCCGCCCAGGTGGCCAAGGCCGACACATCGGCGGCGTCGATCGAGCTGCGCCTCGACAACCCGGTGACCGGGCCCGTGGTCGGCACCGTGCCCGTGACCAGCACTGGCGGCCAGTACAACTGGGACACGGCGACGGGACAGCTAACCGGCGCCCATGGCATCCACGACCTCTACCTGGTCTTCACCGGACCGCTCGAGGTCGCCACACTCTCCTTCAGGAGGTAACTGGGCCCAGCTCGGGCCTGTGCAAGTGCCCGCGACTGCCTGGAAGCATGGCGAGCTGCACCGGGCGCTGCACCGACGGGACGTGGCTGCTCTCGTGCGACTTGTCCAGCGGCATACCGGCGTGAGCCAGGCCCGGCTGGCGGTTGCGGTCGGGATGGGGCAAGGGCGGCTCAACGAGATCGTCAACGGCCGCAGGCGGGTCACGCAGATGGACGTGTTCGAGCGCATCGCTGATGGTCTGAGCATGCCTGATGAGGCTCGTGTGCTCATGGGGCTGGCTCCGGCTCATGCGGCAGCACGGGGCGTGTTCACCGGGCATGCGGAAATAGCGCGGGTCTTCCAGGATCAGGCTGAGGCGAACACCGAGCTTGCGGCGATGGCGTTAACCGCTGCGCGCATTGATGTGCTGGCTGTACGTGCTTTGGGACTGGTGGCCTTGAATGACTCGCTGCTGTACGGGCCGCTGAGTCTCCGCACTGAAGCGGCCAGGATGCGGGTCTTGCTGCTAGATCCCGAGGCACCCTCGACCGCCATCCGGGCCGCTGAGATCGGGGAGTCGCGGGAGTCCTTCGCGGCCGGGATCCAACTGTCCCTTACCCGGCTCGCAGAGTTCGCAGGGCATCCTTTCATCCGCCTGGAAATTGCCGCGTACGCGGAATTGCCGACATGGCGCATGCTGCGTTTCGACGACACGCTGTACTTGTCGGCGTTCGGCGCGTCGTCCGAGGGACACCGGTCAGGCATGTACAAGCTCACCGCAGCCACAAACGGTGTGCTGCACGCGGGTTTCCTGCGGCAATACGATGATGCCTGGCAGCGTGCCCGCCATCTTGAGGAGCCTGGAAGTGATCGAGGCCGAACTCAAAGCCCGCGTGCGTGACCTCGGGCAGCTTCAGGGACAGCTGGACACCCTCGCCGCCAGGGAGATCTGCACCTACAGCGACACCTACTATGACTGGCCGGGACGGCAGCTCAGCGCAGGCGGGCGTGAACTTCGGCTGCGGCTGGTGATGGCTGAGGGCAGGCCGCGGTCCTTGCTGACTTACAAGGAGCCGGCGGTTGACTCTGCGAGCGGCTCTAAACCCGAGCATGAGACGGCTGTGGCAGACGCCCCGGTGATTGACGTCATGCTGCGGGCCTTGGGCCTGGCTCCCATGGTGGCGTTCGAGAAGCACTGCACGAACTACCGTTTCGAGGCCAGGGGCCGGGAGATGCTCGCTACGCTCGTGCGGGTGCCTGAGCTTAACGGCACGTTCATTGAAATAGAGACGATGACTGATGAGTCCGCCATGAAAACGGCTCTGGCGGACGTCCGGGCGATCTTTGCCGAGCTAGGTGTGCCCGAGGACGACCTGACCGCCGAGCAGTACACGGATGCAGTCATGAAGGCTCGCGCGTAGCCGCGTAAGCCGCGCGGATCTGCCATCCGTTTCCGCGCCTGCCAGGTCCCATTTCAGCCTCGGTTTCGGTCTGTGCCGTGCGGACGGAGCGGATTCTTGAGGCCCACAGTGGCCATACGTCGCCTTGCGAGTCTGTGCCGGTGCTGCGCAGCCGGCTTGCGGGGTTTCTGCCGCGCAGGAACCATGGGCAGGCTCAAGGCTCTTTGGCGCGGTCCCGCAACCTCAGGCACGACAGCGGGAACAGCTGTGCGGGACGGCAAGCTGCCCGCCGTGGGCGCCGGCGTGGTATGCCGGCGCCCAGTGTCCGGGCGGCCGGATCGCGGTGATCAAACCTCATCCGCATGATCCGTTCCTGTCCGGCCGTGTGCCGTCAGGTGCAGGAGATACTGGCCGGTGCTGTGTTGGTACCGCTGTATGTACCGGTGAAGCCGACAGTGACCGTGCCGCCAGGCGCGATGCTGGCGTTGTAGGAGGCGTTGCCGACGGTCACCGCCGCCCCGGACTGGCTGAGGACGCCATTCCACAGGCTGCTGATGTGCTGGTTGCCGGGGTACGTCCAGCCTAGCTTCCAGCCGTTGAGCGTGCCGGAGCCGGTGTTCTTGACCACTACCTGTCCCTGGAATCCTCCGGACCAGCTATTGACCAGCGAGTAGGTGCCAGTGCACGCGCCCGTTCCCGGCGAGGAGGTCGGAGAGGGCGTCGGGGTCGGGGTGGGCGTTGGGGTGCCACCGCCGCCACTGCCCGGGATGTTGACGGCGAAGGAGTTGGTCGCCAGGCCTGCGCCGCCCTGCCACAGCTCGAAGCCGGCTTCGACGTCAATGAGGTACCAGGAAGGCTGGATGTAGCCGCGGCTGACCGCGTCGGCTGCGATCTGGCCGATGTCGAGGCCGCTGACCGATGTCGCGCCGCTGGTCATCGTGTAGGACACGGTGTTCCAGCCCTGGTTCCCGAACCAGACGTTGTAGCCCCGGCCGCCGACGCTGACGCCGGTGGCGACCTGGGAGCCGAACGGCTGGACGCTGCCGTTGTGGTTGAGCCAGATCATCAGCTCAGCGCCATTGGGCTGGCCCGACGTGGTCGGCGTTGAGTTAAACCAGATGTCATAGGCGACGTCGTAGGCATTGCTGCCACCGGGCTGGCTCGTGCTCCAGCTGGTCGTCACCCGGCCGGTTCCGAGACTGCTTTCCTGGATCGGCAGGCCGCTTCCGGTGGTGCAGGCGCCCCAGTGACAGCCTTTGTAGATCGACGGGTAACCGCCGGGGGCACCGTTGGTGGCGTTGGCGATCGCCGAGTTCGCCACCGTGAAGTCGGCGTTGCCGTCGCTGGTGATGCACTCGGAGGCGCTGGAGCCCCACTCGTTGTTCTGGATGGTGTAGGCGCCGCCGGATGCCGACAGCGTCTGTGAGTTGCAGAGCGTCGTGGTCGCGGCGCCGGCATGTGTCGCCCCGAGCGCGGCGAGCAACACTGCCGCCAGGGCGGTGGCCAAGGCGGTTCCGGCGGTGATGAGACGTTTCGGTAGTGCCATGCTGGTGCCCTTTCCTCTAGGCCCCGCCCCCGGTCCCGGCTGGCGGAGGGCCCCGTCTGGGCCAGCGCATTGGTCGCCGGGTCGGTCGCGGTCACGCTAACTCGCCATCTGACGAGGTCAATAGCGGGTTCGCGAACGCGGGACCAGCAGCAGGTCAGCGTCGCAGCGCCGGAAGTTGTTACGTGAAAATTTCAGTATCGTTCCGGGATATTCCAGCTAGCCATGATCGGGGAGATCGCCGCAAGAGCAATGAGGACACCCTCCTGCCCCGTTCGGCCCTCAGCCGGGACGGGCGGTTGAGTCCCTGAGCACGAGCCTGGTCTCGAGTTCGACGCGGAGCGGCTCGAAGCGCCTGTTCTCGACCTGGCGCAGGAGCAGGCTCACTGCGGTGCGGCCCAGCTCGGCGAGCGGCTGCCGGACCGTTGTCAGGGCAGGAACGGCGATGGCGGCGTCGGCAGTGTCGTCAAAGCCGACGACCGAGACATCGGCGGGGACCCGCAGACCGCGTGCGGATACCGCCTGCATCGCGCCGATCGCCATGCTGTCGTTGAAGGCGAAGATCGCCGAAGGCGGCTCCGGCAGGCCGAGTAGCCGCAGCGCCGCCTCACGGCCACCGTGGACGCGGAAGTCCGAGTGCTGGACGAGCCGGGAATCGGGCCGGACACCGCCGGCCGCCAGGACAGCGTGATACCCGCGTAGGCGCTCCTCGGTGGCCATCCAGCCCTCCGGCCCGGCGATCACCCCGATCCGCCGGTGCCCGAGTTCCAGCAGGTGGCGGGTGGCCTGTGCCGCCCCGGATGAATGCGCCGCGCACACGACGGGGATGCCCTCGGCTACCTCGGTGCGCGGGTCGACGATCACGAACGGGAAGCCCTGGCTGGCCAGCGCCTCGAGTTCCTCGCTGGACTCCTCGGGGAGCACGAGGATCGCGCCATCGGTCTCACCCCCGGCCAGCCGCTCGAGCAGCGACATCTCTCGTGCGTGGGAGTGGCGGGTCGGGCAGAGAACCGCACGCCGGTCATGCTCGTACAGCGCCTCGGCGGTGCCAGACAGAATTTCCGCAAAGTAGCCAGGGTGCACCATCGGCATCGTGACGCCGATCAAGCCGGTTGGCGCAGGACGTGACCGAGAGCTCACCCGGTATCCGCGCTCCCGGATCACTCGCTGCACGGCTTCCCTGGTCTCGCTCGACACATCCGAGCGGTCATTGACCACTCGCGAGACCGTCGCGATCGAGACACCCGCCAGTTCGGCGACCTGCCTGATTGTCACCCGGCTCCGGTGCCCGTCACCGGGCCTGCTGACCTCCATCCCAGCATTGAAACATGTTCCGGAATGTATTGCGGATGCGGTAGCGGACCTTCACCACAGGGCAGTCGCCAACCCGGCCGTCCAGCATGCGATGTGCGAGGACGACCGCGCCGGTCTCGGCGTCGATCGGGCTGCTGATGACGCTGACCGATCGGCCGGGCGCCAGATCGCCAGCCCTCTTCTCGTCATCTGGGGCAGCCAGGATGACCTCAGGGCGTCAGCGTGATGGCGTAGGCGTCAAGGGCGCTTGTCCAGTTGATGGTCACGTCAATGGAGTTGCCGCTCACAGTTACTGGACCGTTGGAGACCACTGTGGGCGTGCTGACGTAGGCGTTGGTGGACGGCATGCGCTCCACCTGAACGTTCACTGATCCATTGCTCGTCAGCCAGGACGGGATGTTGTTGTACCGGACATCGACCGCGCCCGTCGCGGCCGGGGGAGCGGCTCCCAGCAGAGCGATTGATTTTCGGGCGCTGGAGTCCTGGAATACCACGCCGTCGCGGGCATTGTTGACGCCAGGCGTGATGCTCGTCCGCGTGCCGGTCTGGTCAGCATAGGTTTTGTACACCCACCACTGGCCCATGGGCTGCTCGGCATTGGCCGTGACGAGCCAGCCCATGGTGTCATAGAGCGACGGTGTCTGGCCGACCATGCCCCAGTTCGCCCTTGACCCATCGCAGTTACATCGCTCCAGGCGGCTGATATACCACGCCGATGGGCCGGGCTGCTGCTCGGCGCCGAAGGCGCCATATTCGTTCACATCGAACCCCGAGACATGCATGCCGCGGGCCGCCAGCAGGCTGCTCGCGTTGGCCGCATCGGTAGCCGGGTCGCTCGGCAGACTGTGCCAGCTCAGGATGTTGGGCACTACGTTGTTGGCCTTGACATAGTCCAGGTAGGTGGCGAACCAGGAGTTGGTTGGCTGGCAGGCACAGCTCGGGCCTTCGATCACGGCTCCCGGAATCGCGGCCCTGATCTGCAGGGTCCCGCGGCGGATCATTTCCAGGTACTGGGCCTGACTCCGGCCCCAGAAGCCGCCATTGGGCTCGTTCCACATGTCCCAGCGGACATCCGATCCCGTCATGCCGTTGGCTTTGACATCGCTGATGACCTGGTTGACAAAATTGGTGTACTCGGTCCAGTTCCCGTTGTCACCCGGCCAGCGGGGCACATTGCAGACCCCGTCTGCTCCCCACAGGCCAGCGAGGATCATCTCGAGATGCGCGCCGGACTGCTTGGCCCTGGCGTAATAAGCCTTCTCGATGTTCCAGCGGGCCGTATAGGCGCCGTTGACATAGCCGCCGTTCGGACAGCCGGTCTGTGACCCGCCAGTTCGCATCTGCTTGACCTTGATCTGAGTCTGCAGTGTGAGCGGAGGGGTGGCACCGTTTGCCGAGAGGCCGTAGATGAAGCCCGAAGCACGGTATGTGGGCGATCCGCCCGCAACGGCCATGTTGATGGTCATGCCGTCGACGGCTGCATGCACCGGTCCGGCCGACAGGGCAGGCAAGGCAAATCCGGCGAGCGCCACCAGCACTAGATACGACAGCATTCTTGCGCGTATTCGAGTCCGCATGGCTACTCCTTTAGATCACACCGGCGCTCCCGGCACGGTCAGCTCTTCGTCGAACCGGTTCGCGGAACCGGTTCGACAGAGATGCTATGACTGAGGGCACATCAGGTCAATGGCGAGTTACGCATAGATAGCAATGGTGTTACAGGGCGGCGCTGGCCAGCTCCGGCTCCCGGCCTGATCGCGTCAGGTGAGCTCTCGGCCACCCGGCGCATGGCCCGGCCGGGGAGCCGCGATACTGCCGCGATCCTCGAAGGCCGGCGAAAGCAGGATGTGCGCCAGCGGGCCCGAGGGGTCGGCGATCAGCCGCAGCAGCGTCTCGACCGCGTGCCTGCCCATCTGCTCGGCCGGGACCTCAGCGGCGCTGACCTGCGGGTAGACGCTCGTCGCCACCCGGGCCGAGGCAACGGCCAGGACAGAGACGTCATCGGGCACGAGCCACCCTCGCTCGCGCAGTGCGAAGAGAACCCCGCCCAGGGCCTGCTCGTTGATGGTGAGGATGGCGGTGACCTGCGGGTCGTCCGTGTAGATCTGATCGACGCACCAGTGCGCGGCGGCCGGCGCATCATCGCAGCACAAAGCTGGGCCGGCCATCCCGAGTTCAGCCCGGGCCTTCTCGAATGCGTCCAGGGCCCGGACCGCGGGCCCGTAGCCGCGGTCGAGCAATTCCCGCGGCCGGTTGACGAGGGCCACGTGCCGGTGGCCCAGCGCATGAAGCCGCCGCATGCCCTCGGTGACCAGCCCGGAATAGTCGAGGTCCACCCAGGCATGGTCGTCGGACCCGGTTCGCCCGATGGTCACGAACGGGAATCCGCTCGCCACCAGCTTGCGGGCACGGTCATCGTGCTGGCGCGTCTCCATCAGCAGGATGCCGTCAACCCGGCGTTCACCGACCAGCTTGTCAAAGGCCCGTTCCCGGTCACCGCCGCTCGGCGACAGCAGGATGTCGTAGTCGTGATCAGCCGCGGCATCCGCCACGGCCCCGACGAACTGGAGCTGCTCGGAATTGAGCCGGTGCTGCAGCGGCGGTATCACCAGGCCGAGGGTGCGGGTCGCGCCGTGGGCCAGCGCCCGCGCAACCGCGTTCGGGCGGTACCCCACCTCATCGATCACCCGCATCACGCGCTGGCGGGTCGCCTCGGTGACCTGGCGCTTGCCGCTGAGGACGTAGGAGACAGTGCTCCGGGACACGCCGGCCAGCCGGGCCACCTCCCCGATGTTCACCCTCTCAGCCTCCAGACCCGCAGGCACCATGCCGCCGAACACGCTGCTCTCGAACGCTCTGCCGCCGAACGCTCTGCCCGCGGAACGCTCTGCTGTCGAACGGTTCGCGAACCGATTCGCTTACCGATCATACGGACCTCCGCCGGCCGGGGGACCAGTCGGTGCCGGGCGGTGCGGGAGGACTAGCCGGTGCCGGGCGGTGCGGGGGAGACAGTCGGTGGCGGGCGGTACGGGGGAGACAGCCGGTGCCGGGCGGTACGGGGGAGGCAGCCGGTGCC
>JAWWPY010000384.1:0-42228 GCA_033854735.1 Streptosporangiaceae bacterium
CATCCGCCGCGGAACCCCCCTTCGCGTTGTCTGACAGTTTTCTAACTCACAGGCCTTCGTTGATGAGCCTGCCCGCCTGTTCGTACTTCGCCGGCTTGCGCTTCTTGAAGTAGAACGCGGCGCCGACGCCGACCAGCACGATCAGCAGGTCGATCGGGCCGAGCCATTTCGCGTACCCGTAGCCGCTGCCCAGGAAGCTGATGTTCGCGAACAGCAGGTAGACCACGAACGCCTGGGAGATCAGCGCCAGGATCGGCGCCAGCCTGGTCTTCCACCAGTGCACCTCATCGCGGTGGTAGCGCTCGTAGTAGATGAGGATGGCCAGCGATACGAGAGCCTGGACCGACAGGATGATGATCACGCCCATCACGGCCATCAGTCCGTAGAGCTGCAGGTAGGCCTGGGATGCCGGGTCGTTGCTGCCGGTGAGCAGGGCGAACAGGACGATGATGATGGCGGCGATGACCGACTGGACGATCGATGCGATATGCGGGCTCTTGAACTTGTGATGGGTGCGGCCCAGCGCCGACGGCAGCAGCCCCTCACGGCCGAGTGAGTAGAAGTAGCGGGCCGTGGTGTTATGGAACGCCATGCCGCAGGCGAACGAGCCGGTGATGATCAGGTAGCTCATCACCGATGACACCCAGTGCCCGGCGTATTGCTTGGCCGGGGTGAGGTAGTAGTCAGCCGCGTTGCTCTGCGCCGCGGCCACGGCCGCGTGGGTGTTCGGGTAGCCGGACAGCGAGGCCCACGACGTGAGCACGTAGAAGATCCCGAGGCCGATCACCGAGATGTAGAGGGCGCGGGGCACGTTCCGCTTCGGGTCACGCGATTCCTCGCCGTAGTTCGGCGCCATCTCGAAACCGACCCACGACCAGAACGCGAAGAACAGCCCGATGCCGACCGCTCCCGCGACGAGCTTGCCCGAAGCCGGGAAGCCCTTGAACGCGTTCACTGGGTTGATGGCGCTCCACATCGTGTGCCCGCGTGCGAACAGGAACACGTCGAAGATGATCAGGATGACGACCTCGCTGATCAGGCCGACGGCCAGCACCGCGGAGGAGAGCCGGACGTCGAAGAAGGTCAGCAACGAGATGAGCACGACCATGCCGAGGGCCAGCCAGGGCCAGCTGATACTGACCCCGAACGCGTTCAGCTTCAGGCCGAGGAAATACGCGAAGCCACCGCACAGGGATGCCTCAAAAACCGAATACGCAACGAGCGCCGCGTAGCCGGTGCCGATGCCGATTTCGCGGCCGAGTCCGTGGCTGATGTAGGAGTAGAAGCCGCCCGCGGCGGTCTTCTTTCTGGTCATGGCGACGTACCCGATGGAGAACACCACGAGCACGATCGTGGCGAACAGGAACGCGGCCGGAGCGCCGACGCCCTCCCCGTAGCCCACGACGATCGGCGTGTTGAAGAGCATGGCCGAGATCGGGGCGGAGCCGGTCACGGTCAGGAACAGGACGCCTCCGAGCCCGATCGCGCCCTTGCGGAGTTTGGGGACGTCGGCCCGCTGGGAGACGTCGTAATCCTCAGCTGGCGCGGGCTGGCCACCCATTTGCGGAAGCCCCGACTGTGCCATGAGTTCCTCCCCAGAGGGTCAACCCGCGCCAGGAGGGGAAACCAGCCCTGCGCTGTGCATGGGTCAAACGGTTGCGAACCGCGTTGTTCCGCACATCACTGCGCGGACAGTATCAGCAGGTACGAACCGTGACAAGGCCCAACGGTTCATGAAATATGAGCTTAACCTGACCACTTGACAAGAAACGGTTGCACAAGCTACTTATTTGGTCAGACCGTACGGTTTCGGGCGGGGAGGTGGTAGTGGCCGAGGAACTCATCGCCTTCGCCTCCAAGGGCGAGATGCTCGCCAAGTCCAAGGAGTTCTGGAATCCGGACAAGACCCAGTTCTGGATTGACTCGGGTGTCCCCCTGGTCATCGACCGGCGTGAGGGCTACTTCATCTACGACGTCGAGGGCAAGCGCCTGATCGACGTCCACCTCAATGGCGGCACGTACAACCTCGGCCACAGAAACCCCGAGGTCATCGCCGCAGTAAGTGCCGCGATGCAGCACTTCGATATAGGCAATCATCACTTCCCCTCGCTGGCCCGGACCGCGCTGGCGGAGGCGCTGATCGCCACGGCGCCGCCCGGTCTGCGCAAGGTGGTGTTCGGCAGCGGCGGCGGCGAGGCCATCGACATCGCGCTGAAAACCGCGCGGCACGCGACCCAGAAACGCAAGATCGTCTCGATCGCCAAGGCGTACCACGGGCATACCGGGCTGGCCGTCGCCGCCGGCGACGAGCGGTTCGCGACGCTGTTCCTCTCCGGCCGGCCGGACGAATTCCCGCATGTGCCGTTCAACGACCTCGGCGCGATGGAGGACGCGCTGCGCGGCCGGGACGTCGCCGCAGTGATCATGGAGACGATCCCCGCGACATACGGGTTCCCGCTGCCCGCTCCCGGCTACCTGGCCGGGGTCAAGGGGATGTGCGAGCGTTACGGCGCGCTGTACATCGCTGATGAGGTGCAGACCGGGCTGATGCGCACGGGTGAGCTCTGGGCGATCACCAAGCACGGCGTCGAGCCGGACATCCTGGTGACCGGCAAGGGCATCTCAGGGGGCATGTACCCGATCAGCGCGGTGCTGGTGAGCGAGGCCGCGGCGGGCTGGCTGAGCGAGGACGGCTTCGGGCACATGTCGACGTTCGGCGGCGCCGAACTCGGCTGCGTGGCCGCGCTGAAGACGCTGGAGATCACCGGGCGGCCGGAGATCAGGTCGATGGTGCACTACATCGCGGATCTTATTGGCGGCGGCCTGCGGCGGATCCAGGGCCGCCATCCCGGCTGGTTCGCCGGGATCCGGCAGGACGGCCTCGTCATGGGGCTGGAGTTCGCCCACCCGCAGGGGGCCAAGTTCGTCATGAAACGGCTCTACGAGAACGGGGTGTGGGCGATCTTCTCCACCCTCGATCCGCAGGTCCTGCAGTTCAAGCCGGGCATCCTGCTGAGCCCGGCGCTCTGCGAAGAACTGCTGGAGCGCGTCGAGGTCGCCATCGGCCAGGCCGAGCGCGACGCCCGCAACGGCAGGAGCGCGCCATGAGCGGGGGGTTCCGGGGGGTTGCGTTGGCCGGGTCATGTGGCCGCGCCGGCCGGGGCGGCGCGGGCCTTCGCTTCGCCTTCGGCTCTTTTACGCTCCGGCCCGCGCCGCCCCGGCCGTCGCTTCACGGGTTCCGGGGGGTCGACCGCCCGGGGCAGCAGGGCGACGTCCGCAGCGGCAGGCGGCCATGACCGCGATCTCTGTTGACCTGCTGGGCGACCCGGCCGGGGTGCCGCGGGCGCGGGCCATGCTGCGGCGGGCCGAGTGGGCGGCCCGCGCCTTCGCCCGTTATGACAAGGCGGCCGTGGACCGGGTCGTCCATGCGGCGGCGCAGGCGGGCGCGGCCAAGGCGGGCGAGTACGCCCAGTGGGCGGTGCGCGAGACCGGGTTCGGCGTCGCGGAGCACAAGGTCATCAAGAACCTCGCCTGTAGCACGGGGGTCGTCGAGGCGTACCGGGATCATGACTACGTGACCCCGCGAATCGATACGGCCGCCAAGATCGTCGAGGTGCCCCGGCCGGCCGGGGTCGTGCTCGCGCTGACCCCGTCAACCAACCCGGTCGCCACGGTCATGTTCAAGTGCCTGCTCGCCCTCATGACCCGCAGTGTGGTGGTCATCAGCCCGCACCCGCTGGCCCGGGAGTGCTGCGGCGACGCGGCGCGGACGCTGGCCGCCGCCGCTGTCGCGGCGGGCGCGCCGGATGGGGTCATCCAGGTCGTGGACGAGCCGTCGGTCCCGCTGATCAACGCGCTGATGACCGACGAGCGCACCAGCGTCATCGTGGCGACCGGCGGAGTCCCGGTCGTACGCTCGGCCTACAGTTCAGGCAACCCGGCGATCGGCGTCGGCCCCGGCAACGTGCCCGTGCTCGTGGACGCCACCGCCGACCTCGCGAAGGCCGCTCAGCGGATCGTGGGCAGCAAGAGCTTCGACAACTCGATCCTGTGTACCAACGAGTCGGTGCTGATCGTCGAGGAAGCGGCGCAGCCCACTCTGCTCCGGCACCTCAAGCGCGAGGGCGCGTATCTTCTCGGCCCCGCCGAGCGGGACAAGATCCGCCAGGTGCTTTTTCCCGACGGCCACTTCGACATCCGTTTCGTCGGCCAGGACGCCACCTGGATCGCGGCCGAGGCCGGGCTGCGCGTCCCGGGAAACACGAGAATCCTGCTGGCCCCGTTCGACCTCGTCGTGCCCGAGGAGTCACTGGCCCGGGAGAAGCTCTGCCCGGTACTCGGCCTGGTGACGGTGGCGACCGCGGAGCGGGGGATCGACGCGGCGCGGGCGGTGCTGCGGCTCGGCGGTAGAGGGCACTCGGCGGCGATCCACAGCCGTAACCCGGCCGCGGTCATGGCCTACGGTGCGGCCGTCGAGGTCCTCCGGGTCGCCGTCAACGTCGGGAGCAGCCTGGGCAGTTCCGGCATCGAGACCGGGCTCGCGCCGTCCATGACCGTGGGCACCGGGTTCTTCGGGCGGTCGTCCGTGGCTGAGAACCTGCAGCCGAAGCACCTCGTGCAGTGGACCCGGCTGGCCTATAACAGCGACCCGGCGGAGCCGTTCGGGAACTTCACGGGGCTGGTTCCCTGGGAGACGCCGGCCGGTCCGGTCCCGCCTTATCCATTCGCGTCCAACGCAGGTGAAGTAGTGGGGCGGGAGCGGGGCGGCTACCCGCTCCCGGCGCACCAAACGCCGGGATCGGGCAACCGGCCCGCTCCCGCTGAGTACGTTCCGGCAGGTTCGGGGGGAGCGGCGGGCGCACCGGCAACGGGCGTGGAGGCACTGCGGGAGGAGATCAGGAGACTTGTTATCGAGGAACTCGGGCAGATGGTGGGGGGTGGCGGGGGTGGCTGAGTTGCGGTCGTTCATCTTTTTGAATCGGCTGCAGCCGCAGACGATGTGTTATCTGGGGACGTGGGTGCGGGGGAGGCTGCCGCGGAGCGGGGTGGCGGCGCAGATCATCGAGATCGCGCCCGGGCTGGATATCGAGCCGCTGACCGATGTGGCGCTCAAGCACGCGGGGGTCGCCGCGGGGATCCTGGTCGTGGAGCGGCAGTTCGGGTACCTGGAGATGCACGGCGGGACGGATGAGGTGCGGGCGGCCGGCGGGGCGGTGCTTGACGCGCTGGGCGCGGCCGAGGGCGACGCCATGGCACCGGAGGTGCTGGCGTCGGAGATCATCACGATGCTCGATCCGCAGCACGCGTTCCTGATCAACCGCAACAAGGTCGGCTCAATGGCGCTGGCCGGGGAGTCACTGTTCGTGCTGGAGATGCGGCCCGCCTCGTACGCGATCCTGGCCGCCAACGAGGCGGAGAAGGCGGCCCGGATCAAGGTGGTCGACTACCGCATGATCGGGGCGACCGGGCGGGTCTACCTGTCCGGGACCGAGGCGGACGTGCGCCAGGCGGCCGAGGCGGCGGAAGACGCCCTGCGGAGCCCGGCATGACAGACGGCGTGGACAGCGAGGCACTGCGGGCCATCGTGCGCGACGTGCTGCGCGAAGTGCTGCCCGCGTCCGCTGGGCCAGCCGCACCCGCGCAGTCGGGGCCGGTCTACACCGTGCGGGACGGGGTCGAGGCGGTTGAGGCGGTCAGCCTGCGCACCGACCAGGAACTGGCCGCGTTCACGGCGCGCCTGCTGCACCTGTTCGAGAACCCCAAGCACCGTGACGACCTGCGGGCCGGCCGGCTGCGGTTCCGGCTGGCGGCGTCCGGCCCGGCCGGGTCGGCCCGGCCGGCGCACCGCATCGAGAAGGGCGCGGTCACCGAGGCAGCGGTCAAGGACGCGGCGCGGGCCGGTGCCCGGCTGGTGCTGGGGCGGCGCGCCGTGCTGACGCCGCTCGCCCGGGACAGGGCCCGGTCCGCCGGGGTCGAGATCGAGAAGGAGCGCTGATGGTTACCGCGACCGTGGTCGGAAACGTGTGGTCCACGCGCCGGCTGGACGAGATCCCCAAGGGCGCCTTCCTCGAGGTTGAGGCCGAGGGCTCCGGCCAGCGGTTCGTCGCCTTCGACGTGCTGGGCAGCGGAGTCGGGGAACGGGTGCTCGTCGCGCAGGGCTCGGTCGCCGCGGCGTGGTTCCCCGGCAAGCCGCCGCCGATTGACGCGCTGATCGTCGGCTCGATAGATGTCCCAGTGAGAACAGGAGAACGCGATGGCGGATAACGCGATCGGAATGATCGAGACAAAGGGCTATGTCGCCGCGCTGGCGGCGGCGGATGCCATGGTCAAGGCGGCGAACGTGACGATCGTCGGCCGTGAGGACGTGGGGGACGGGCTGGTGTCGGTCACCATCGTCGGGGACGTCGGCGCGGTCAAGGCGGCCACCGAGGCGGGCGCCGAGACGGCGACCAGCGTCGGCGACCTGGTGTCGGTGCACGTGATCCCGCGGCCGCACACCGAACTCGCCAAGCACTTCACGATTCGTGGCGAGTAAGGCGGCGAGCGCGTCGGCCGCCAAGGCCGCGAACCCAGCATCGCCGCCCGCCCCTGAGCTGCGCGTCTACCTCCTGGTCCGGGACCTGCAGCGGCAGTTCGCGGCCTACCTGGGGACGCCGACGCGCGCTCGCGGCTACCCGCCGATGCAGGGCGAGCACGCGCTGATCGTGGAGGTGGCACCGGGCCTGGCCATCGAGCGGGTCACCGACCTGGCCCTGCGCGCGGTGCCCACCGTAGAGCCCGGCATCCTGTTCGTGGAGCGCCAGTTCGGCGTGCTGGAGGTGCACGGCGGCGACCTGGCCGACGTCCAGCGCGCCGGGCAGGCGATCCTGGCCGGCCTTCGGGCCAGCGCGGCGGACCAGTTGCAGCCGCGGATCCTGTTCACCGACGTCATCGAGGATGTGACCGACCGGCAGGCGGTGATCATCAACCGCAACCGCAGCGGTTCCATGCTCATGCCCGGCGAGACGCTGCTGGTCTGCGAGGTCACGCCGGCATTGTTCGCAGCGGTCGCGGCGAACGAAGCAGAACGCGCCGCACCCGGCGTGACCCTCGTCGACGTGGCCATGATCGGTGTGGCCGGCCGGCTCTACATGAGCGGCCCGACCGGCGACATCCTGCGCGCGCAGCAGGCCATCGCCGACGTCCTCGGCGAGATCGAGGGTCGTGAGCATGAGCAGGCCCCGAGCGCGAGCCGGCCCCGGAAGCGAGCGGGAAACACAGCATGAGCGAGGGACCCGATGCATCCTCATGACCTGTCGGCCGGCGGTGACGTCCTCGACCGCGTCACCAGGTGCGCCAGTCAGGCCGCCGGCCATTACGGCTGTCATCCCGCCGCCACCATCACGCTGCTCAACGTGTCGGAGAACGCCACCTACCTGGTCGAGGATCCCGACCAGGGGCCGTCCATCCTGCGCGTGCACCGGCTCGGCTACCACACCAGGCCGGAGATCGAGTCGGAGCTGGCCTGGATGGACGCGCTGCGGGCGGAGGCGGGCGTGCGCACCCCACGGGTGCTGCCCGCCCCCGATGGCCGCCGGGTCGTCGCGGCCACCGATCCGGCCAGCGGCGAGCGGCGCGACTGCGTGCAGTTCGAGTACCTGCCCGGCCACGAGCCGGCCGGCCACGACACCGCGCATTTCGCCGAGCTGGGCGAGATCACCGCCCGGATGCACACGCACGCCAGGCAGTGGGTGCGGCCGTCGTGGTTCACCCGGTTCCACTGGGACTACGAAGCGGCGTTCGGCGCACAGCCCCGCTGGGGGCGCTGGCAAGACGGGATCGGTGTCGGCCCGGCCGAGCGTGCGGTGCTCGAGCGGCTGGATGCCGCCCTGGCGGCCCGGCTCGCCGCGTTCGGCGCCGGTCCGGAGCGCTACGGGCTGGTGCACGCGGATACCCGGCTGGCCAACCTCCTCGTCGACGACGGCGCGGTCAGCGTCATCGATTTCGACGACTCAGGGTTCAGCTGGTTCCTGTACGACGTGGGCACGGCGGTCAGCTTCTTCGAGCACGAGCCGCACGTCCCGGCGCTCATCGACAGCTGGCTGTCGGGATACCGGAGGGGGGCGCCGCTGGCCGCCGCGGACGAGGCGGAGATCTGGACGTTCATCCTGCTGCGGCGGCTGCTGCTGGTCGCGTGGATCGGCTCGCACGCAGCGGTGGACATCGCACGCGAGCTAGGGGCCGGCTACACCCGGGACAGCTGTGACCTGGCTGAGGCCTATCTGAGCCGGCCCGGCGTTAGCCAGCCGGGCTGAGTCGGCCCAGCTGAGCCGACACCAGCTGAGCCGACACCAGCTGAGCAGGGAACACCGAGGGAAAGGGAACGATCAGCATGTTCACATCGATCGCGGGCCGCGCCGTGGTGGTGACCGGCGCGACCCGGGGCATCGGCAAGGGCATCGCCCGCGTGTTCGCGGGCGCGGGCGCCCGGGTGCTCGTCGTCGGCCGGGACGCGGAGGCGGCCAAGGCTACTGTGGCCGAGTTGACCGGCGCCGGGGCGGAGGTCTCGTCAGTGCTGGCCGATGTGGCCCGGCGGGAGGACTGCCAGCGGATCGCGGCCACCGCCGCCGAGCGGTTCGGCGGGATCGATGTCCTCTGCGCGAATGCCGGGATCTTCCCGGAGCGCCGCCTGGTGGACATGACCGACGAGGACCTCGCGCAGGTGTTCGGCACCAACCTGACCGGATGCGTTCTGTCGGTGCAGGCGTGCATGCCCGCGCTGGCCCGCTCCGGCCGGGGCCGGGTCATCCTGACCTCGTCGATCACCGGGCCGATCACCGGCTTCCCCGGCTGGTCGCACTACGGCGCCAGCAAGGCCGGGCAGCTGGGCTTCATGCGCACCGCGGCCATCGAGCTCGCGCCGAGCGGCATCACCGTCAACGCGGTGCTGCCCGGAAACGTGCTCACCGAGGGTCTCGCCGACCTCGGCGAGGACTACATCCGGCAGATGACGGCGGCCATCCCGCTGGGCAGGCTCGGCACCGTCGAGGAGATCGGCCACGCCGCGCTGTTCCTGGCCAGTGACGAGGCCGGGTTCATCACCGGGCAGACGATCGTGGTCGACGGCGGGCAGGTGCTGCCCGAGTCGCCGGACGCCGTGGACCCGGGCTGATGACCGATGTCGCGGGCCAGCCTCACGCCGCGAGCCGCGGCCCGGAGGACGTGCGGCGGGTGCTCGCCGAGCGGATCTCGGCCGGGCGGCTGCGCCCCGGGCAGCGGCTCGGCGCGGAGCGCGCGCTCGCGGCCGAGCTGGGGGTCAGCCGGGCGACCCTGCGCCAGGCGCTGGCCGTGCTGGAAGACAGCGGCCTGGTCCGGCGCGTTCCGGGACGCGGCGGCGGCACGTTCGTGAGCAGGGACAAAATCGAGCGCGACCTGTCGCGCGTGGTCGGCGTGCCCGCGCTGCTGCGCAGTCAGGGGGTGGTGGCCGGCACCCGGGTGATGAGTGCCCGGCTGGCCGGGGCCGACGAGCCGACCGCCCAGGCGTTGCACCTGCGCCCGGGGGACCTCGTCGTCGACCTGGTGCGGATCAGGCTCGCCGACGCTATCCCGATCTCGGTGGAGCACGCCATGCTGCCCGCCGACCGCTTCCCCGGCCTGCTCGAACTCCCGCTCGGTGGCTCGGTCTACGAACTGCTTGACGAGCATTTCGGCACCCAGCCGGAGGAGGCCGTTGAGCGCATCGAGGTGGTGGCCGCGTCACTGGATGAGGCGACCATCCTCGATGTGCCGGCCGGCTCGCCGCTGCTGGCCATCACCAGGACCACTACCGACGCCAACGGCGAGCCGATCGAGTTCTCGCACGACTTGTTCCGGGCCGATCGCACCCGCATCGTCGTTCGCACCCCCGGCCAGGGAGGAATCACCCGCCCCGCGCCGGCCCGCGGCGGGGTCATCGAACTGCGATCGCAGCAGGCGATCTGAGGCCGGAGGCAGCCGTGAGGATCCGCAGCGAGCATGGAATCGCAGCGAGCCAGAATCGCAGCGTAAGGAGGGGCCCGAATGAGCAGCGAGCTGAACAGCGATCAGCCGGTGGGACGGATCCGGTTCATGGACCGGCAGCGGGTGAACCTCGATGGCTTCGCCGTGGAAGACGTCGGCCTCGGCCTTATCGCCCTGCGGTCGCCGGACGATCCCGAGCCGGGGCTGGTCATCTCGGGCGGCCGGGTCGTGGAGATGGACGGCGTGGCCGAGGGTGACTTCGACTCGATCGATTCCTACATCGCCCGGCACGGCCTGGACCTGGCCTCGGCCACGGAGGCGATGGCGCTGTCGGACGTCCAGTTCGCCCGGCTCGCGGTCGACCCGGACGTGCCCAGGGCCGAGGTGATCAGGCTCAGCGCAGGCGCCACGCCCGCCAAGCTGGCCCGGGTCCTGGCCCTGCTCACCCCGCCCGAGCTGGGCCTGGCCATGGCCAAGCTGCGGGCCAGGCGCACGCCCAGCAACCAGGCGCACGTCACCAACCGGCTCGACGACCCGCTGCTGCTGGCCGCGGATTCCGCCACCGCCGCCGCGTTCGGCTTCCGGGAGATCGAGACGACCGTCCCGGTGCTCGCCGACGCGCCCAGCAACGCGGTGGCCTGCCTGATCGGGGCGGCGGTGGGCGCCCAGGGGGTGCTGATCCAGTGCTCGGTGGAGGAGGCCCTGGAGCTTGAGCTTGGCATGCGCGGGCTCACCTCCTACGCGGAGACCGTGTCGCTGTACGGGACGGAGCAGGTGTTCACCGACGGCGACGACACGCCATGGTCGAAGGCCTTCCTGACCTCCGCCTACGCGTCCCGCGGCATGAAGATGCGGGTCTCCTCGGGGGCCGGCGCGGAGGTGCTGATGGCCGGAGCCGAGCGCAAGTCCATGCTGTACCTGGAAGCCCGCTGCGTCGCGCTGGCCCGCGCGATCGGCGCCCAGGGCGTGCAGAACGGCGGTATAGACGGCGCGAGCGTCGCCGCGTCCGTGCCGGGCGGGCTGCGCGAGCTCATGGCCGAGAACGTGATGGCCATGATGCGCAACCTGGAGTCCTGCTCGGGCAACGACGCCCTGATGAGCGAGTCGGACATGCGCCGCACCTCCCGCACCCTGCCGATCGTGCTGGCCGGCTCCGACTTCGTGTTCAGCGGATTCGGCAGCATCCAGCGCTACGACAACATGTTCGGGCCGAGCAATTTCAACGCCGAAGACATCGACGACTTCCTCGCCATGCAACGGGACTGGGGAATCGACGGTGGCCTGCGGACCGTGCCGCCCCCCCGGATCGGGGAGCTGCGCCGCGAGGCCGCGCTGGCCTGCCGCGCCGTGTACTCCCACCTCGGGCTGGCCGACTTCACGGACGAGCACGTGGAGCTGGCGGTCGACGCGGCGGGATCGAAGGACCTGGGCGAGACAGACACGCTCGCCGTGGTCAGCGCGGCCCACGCGATCCGGGAAGGGGGACTGACCGTTGTCGACATCGTCGCGGCCCTCGACCAGACCGGGTACGAGACGGAGGCGCAGCGGGTCGTCGAGATGACCAGGGCCCGGCTCGCCGGTGACTACCTGCAGACATCCGCCATCTTCGATGAGCGGCTGCGGGTCCTGTCCCTCGTCACCGACCCCAATGACTACACCGGACCCGGCACGGGCTACGCGCCCTCGCCGGAGCGGCAGCGGGAGATTGACGGGATCCGGCAGGCTCGCGGGGTCGACGACCTGCGGGCCGAGCAGGCGCGGGCCGCCGTCCCGCTGCTGGCCGCGGCCGGCCCGGCCCGGGCCGGCCAGGATCCCCGCGATGTGGTCATCGGGGTCTCCCCGTCGGTCGGCCGGGACGTCTGGCGCTGCCTGTCCGGGCTGCACGTCACCGAGGCGCTGGCCGAGTTGCTCGCCGGGCTGGAGGAGGAGGGCTGCGCAGGCCGGGTGGTCCGGTTCAACGACACCGTGGACCTCGGCCGGATCGGTCTCGCCGCCGCCCGGCTGGCCGGCTCGGGGATCGGCATCGGCCTGCAGGGCAAGGGCACCGCGCTGATCCACCGCCGGGACCTGTCCCCGCTGGCCAACCTCGAGCTGTATTCCGTCGCGCCGGCGGTGACCCCGGAGCTGTACCGGCTGCTCGGCGCCAACGCCGCGCGGCACGCGAAGGGCGCCACCCCGGACCCGGCCCGCAATCCGTACACGGATGAGGCGATCGAGGCGCGCTACCACACCACGGTGATCGCGCTGATGGCGCTGGAGCGGGCGTGGGTCAGGCCCGGCGCGCCCGCCGAGGAACTGTCCAGGGAGGGGCTGCGATGACCCCGCCCGATCACTCCCCAGGGAGCGCTGCGATGACCGGGAGCCGCTCGCTGTCCGGCAAGCTGGTCAGCGACCTCACCCTCGACGCGGTCCGACGCGGCGAGGTCTCGCTACCTGACCTGCGGATCCATCCCGAGACGCTCGATCATCAGGCGTCGGTGGCGGAGGCGCACGGCAACCCCCAGCTGGCCGAGAACCTGCGCCGGGCCGCGGAGCTGACGGTGCTGCCCGACGACGAGGTGCTGGCCATCTACGAGGCGCTGCGGCCGCACAGGTCCACACCGCAGCAGCTCACGGCGCTGGCCGGGTCGCTGGCCGGGCGCGGCCTGCCGCGCTGCGCCGCCCTGCTGACCGAGGCCGCGGAGGTCTATGCCCGCCGCGGCCTGGCCGGGTGACGATCCCCGATGACGGTCGTCGCGGGGGTGGACGTGGGCAACGCGACGACCGAGGTTGTCCTGCTGGCCGATGACCGCCTGCTCGGTGCCGACCGGCTGCCGACCCGGGGCCGCAAGGGGTCCGCTGACTCGCTGCGTGGCGCCGCGGCCCTGGTGCGCCGGATCGAACGGCGGCTCGGCGTGACGGTGGACGAGGCCCGGGTCGCGCCGCTCCGCGCGGTGGACACCAGCACGCTCACCGTCCCGGATATCGCGCCGCCGACCGGGCGGCTGAGCCTGCTCGCGGCCGGGGTCGCCACCCCGGGCGGGATGGGCGCGTGCGTCGGAGTCCCGCTGTGGCTGGATCACCCCGGCCAGCCAGCGCCCGGGCGACCGGTGATCGCCGTGGTTCCGCCCGGCCTGGGCTACGCCGGTGCCGCCCATCAGCTGCGCAGCCTGATCAGCGCCGGGATGCCGATCGGCGCGGTCCTCGTGACCGGCGATGAGGGCGTGCTGATCGCCAACCGGCTCGGCGGCCCGATGCCCGTCATCGACCAGGTCGACCCGGCCCTGGTCGGGGCGTGCACGCTACTGGCCGTGGAGGTGCGGCCGCCGGGCCAGCCGCTGACGCTGCTGGCCGACCCGGTCGCGCTGGGCGCCGCGCTGTCCCTCGGCGGCACCGAGTCCGCCGACGCGGCCACACTGAGCCGGGCGCTGCTCGACTACTCGAACGCGGTGATCGGGCTGCGAGGCGGGGCGGCGGACGGGCACCGCCCGGGCGAGCCGTGGGTGCTGGCGGGAGACCAGCGGATCACCCTCCGCACCGCGTGCGCGCAGCTGCCCGGCTGGCCGGTCGGCGCGGTGCGGGCCCTGGGCACCGAGGCAGGCCAGGCCGAGGTGGATGACCTCTTCGCGGTGGACCTGGGTGCGGTGGCCGACATGGCGACCGCCCGGCGGGGCAGCCTGGGACGGGCGGCGCTCGTCGCGTCCCTGCACCGGCTCGACCAGCACATCGACCACGCGGCGCTGCTCGGTGACCTGCTCGGCCGGCCGGCCCGCTGCATGCTCAGCGAGCCGTCCGCGGCCCGGCTGGGGGCCCGCACCACGCCCGGGGCCCGGGCCGACGCGGTGGTCGTGGACGTCGGCGCGGGCACCCTCGACGTGATCGCGCCGGACAGCGAGGTGGTCGCGGCGGGAGCCGGTGACCTACTCACCGCGGCGGTCGCGGAGACGCTCGGCGTCCCGCGCGCGGCCGCGGACTGGGTCAAGCGGGGCCCGTGCCTGCGGGTGACGGATGGCCAGCGGTTCGAGGCGGAAGACGGTACCCGCGGGTTCCTGGACCGGGCGGCCGCGGCGTCGGCCATCGGCATGCTCGCGGTGACCGGCCCGGCGGGACTGCTGCCCTTCGACCGCCGGCACAGTCCCGCCGAGTGGCGGGCCATCCGGCTGCGGCTCAAGCAGGCGGTGTTCTCCGTCAACCTGCACCGCGCACTGCAGACCCTCGGCCAGGACCTGCGGCAGGTGCTGCTCGTCGGCGGGCCGGCCGGGGACGACGAACTGCTCGGCGTGCTGCTGCGCACCCTCCCCGGTGGTGTCCCGGCCGGCCGGGCGAGTGTGGGCGGGACGCTGGCCGGCCAGCCCGTCGGCCACCGCTACGCCGTCGCCCTCGGCCTGGCGCTCGGCCCGGCGCTGGGCCCGGAATGAACTGGCCTGCCCGGCGTCACCGGCGCGGTTCAGTCGCCCCGGCCAGGATCGCGGCGATGTCCTTGACCAGGTCAAGCTGGCCGTCGGCGACCTTCGTGACGAGTTCCCAGGAAGCCTCGTTGGTCATGGTGAGCCGGTGTCCGTTGATGCCGTAAAAGGCGATGAGCGCGGCCAGGGCCAGCCGTTCGTTCCCGTCGGCCAGGGCGCGGCTGGTGGCCAGTGAATGCAGTAAGGCCGCGGCTTTCGCGTCGAGATCCGGGTAAGCGTCCCGGCCGAACGCGGTGACCTGCGGCCGGCCGGCGGCGGACGCCAGCAGCCCGTAGTCGCGGACCACGATCTCGCCGCCCAGGGCGCGCCCGGCGATATGCAGTAACTCGTGCAAGGTCAGGTAGATCACGGCCCGAGCCGCTCCAGCGCCTCCGCGAAACGAGGCATCTCCTCGTCCAGCACCTGGTCGAGCACTTCGGCGCGGCTGTGACTTTCCACGTACTCCCGGATGGCCTCGCGAACCACGTCCTCGATCGACCGCCGTTCACGTTCGGCCCGCCGGCCCAGCGCCTCCACATCGGCGTCGCTGAGCCACAACGTCATGGCCATGTACGTATGGTATTAGCAGTAAAACCGGCGGGCGTCCTACTGGGGCAGCAGGAAGCCGCGGAGATAGGCCGCCGAGCCGGCGTGCTGCAGGTCGTCGGAGATGACGCTCACCAGGCGGACGCCGAGCGTGACCGGCGGATCCCACCTCTTGTCCACGACGCGGCCGAAATCGGCATCGGCCAGGCGGCGCAGGTAGCGGACGGTCCTCTCATAGACCGCGTCGTGGTACGCGGTCAGCAGCTCGCCGGACTTCACCTGGACGACCGCGACCTGATCGGCCGTGTGCCCGTAGCCATGATCCGCCGGCGGCAGCGGCAGCCCGAACCGGTCGGCCCAGCCCTCCGACGTCCACAGCTGCTCGGTCTCCATCGCGCCCGCCATGTGGTCGTCCTGGATCCGGGTCAGGTGCCAGACCAGCCAGGCGATCGAGTTCGCCTCGGAGGCCGGGCGGAAGGCCAGCTCTTCGGGTGTCAGGCCGTCCACGGCCTCGTGAACGACCTCACGGATCCGGCCGAACGCGTCACTGAGCAGATCAACGGCGGCGCTCATACGGCGGCACACCTCCCGGGGGATGAGTTCTCGTCATCCGAACCTACGGCCCCGCCGGCACAATGCGTGCGGCGGGGCCGGCGGGGGACCTGGCCTGTGCCGCCCGGTGTGGCTACATTCGTGTGCATGTTCGAAGCGGCCAAGATCCTCGAAGGCCTGAACGATTCCCAGCGGCAGGCCGCCACGCACGGAACCGGGCCGCTGCTGGTCCTCGCGGGCGCCGGGACCGGCAAGACACGCACGCTGGTGGCGCGGGCGGCGTGGCTGAAGGCCCGCGGCACGGTGCCGGGCCGGATCCTGCTGCTGACGTTCACCCGCCGCGCCGCCGACGACATGCTGGCCCGGGCCTCGCCGCGGGCGGTCGGCGCGGACGAGCGGATCTGCGGCGGTACCTTCCACGCGGTGGCCCACCAGATCATCCGCGCGCACGCCGAGTCGTTCTCGCTGCCGCCGGAGTTCAGCGTCATCGACCAGGCTGATGTGGCGGACCTGCTGGACGTGCTGCGGGCCGAGCACAATCTGGTCGGCGCGCAGCGGCGGGCGCCCCGCGCGGCCGTGTGCGCCGACATCTACACCCGGTGCGTGAACACCCACACGCCGGTGCCCGAGATCGTCCGGGCCAGTTTCCCGTGGTGCGAGGGCTTCATCGAGCAGCTCGCCGGGCTGTTCCGCGGCTATGTCGCGCACAAGCGCCGGCATGGCCTCGTCGATTTCGACGACCTGCTGCTGCTGTGGCGGGCGGCCCTGGCCGACGCCTCGGCCGGGCCGGTGCTGCGCGGGCTCTTCGACGCCGTCCTGGTCGATGAGTACCAGGACGTCAACGCGGTCCAGGCGGACATCGTCCGGCTGCTCCGGCCGGACGGCCACGGCCTCACCTGCGTCGGCGACGACGCCCAGGCGGTGTACGGCTTCCGCGGCGCCGACCCGGTGCACCTGCGGGAGCTGTCCGCCACCTTCCCCGGGCTGGCCGTGGTCCGGCTGGACCGGAACTACCGGTCCAAGGAGGCCGTGCTGCGGCTGGCCAACGCGGTCCGCCCGCAGTCCGATGGCCTGAAACTGATGCTGACCGCCGACCGGGGCGCGGGCGCGGCCCCGGTCCTGGTCCGCTGCCATGACGAGGCGACCCAGGCCCGCGAGATCTGCGCCCGGGTGCTTGAGGCCCACGAGGCCGGCCGTGAGCTGCGGGACCAGGCCGTGCTGGTGCGCGCGGCCCAGCACAGTGACGTGCTGGAGATCGAGCTGTCGGTCCGCGGCATCCCGTTCGTGAAGTACGGCGGCCTGCGGTTCACCGAGGCCGCGCACGTCAAGGACTTCCTGTCGGCCGCCCGGGTGCTGGCCAACCCGGCCGACGACATCGCCTGGTTCCGCCTGCTGCGGCTGCATGAGGGCATCGGCCCGGCGCATGCCCGGCGCGTCATCGACGCGCTGAACCCGGCCGGCCCGGAGCCCCTCGGCCGCTGGCTGGAGGCGGTCGCCGCGGCGCCGGCCCGCTGGCGGCCGGCGCTGGCCGCGACGGTGACCGGGCTCACCGCCGCCGCGGCGCTGGAGAAGACGGGGGACCGGGCCGCCGCGATCCTGTCCGCCCTGGACCCTCCGCTGCGGGCCCGCTATCCCGACGCCGGCGTCCGGATCGCCGACCTGGAGCGCCTCGTCGACGCGGCGGCGAGCCGGCCGTCGCTGCACGAGGCGCTCGTCGAGCTCGCGCTCGACCCGCCTGCCTCCAGCTCCGACCTGGCCGGGCCGCCGCGGCTGGACGAGGATTACCTGGTCATCTCCACCGTGCACTCGGCCAAGGGCCTGGAATGGCCGGTGGTGCACCTGCCGCACCTGGTCGACGGCGCCGTCCCGAGCGACATGTCACTGGCCACCCCGGCCGGGCTGGCCGAGGAGCGGCGGCTGTTCTACGTCGCGGTGACCAGGGCCCGCGACGAGCTCTTCCTGTACGCGCCGCTGCGGCTGCACCATCACCGGACGGGCCGGGACGACCGGCACAGCTACGGGCAGCTGACCCGATTCCTCGACGCGGCGGCGCTGGCCGAGTGCGAGGTCACCGAGGCGGCCCCGCCGCCGCGGCTGATACCTCAGCTGGCGCCGCTCACCACCGGGATCGACGAGGTGCTCGACTCGCTGTGGGGACCGGGCTGACACGCTCACGATGATGCCGAAACTCAGCGTGCCCGCCATTCGCCTTCGAGCATGGCGTAGACGATCTCATCGGTCCATTCGCCCTTGACCATTTCGTTCTGCAGGAAATGGGCTTCCGGGCGCATGCCGAGACGTTCCAGGACGCGTGCGGACGCGGTGTTCCGCGCGTCCACGCGGCCGACGATCCGGTGCAGCCCGAGGTCATCAAAGCCCAGCCGCAGCATCTCCCGGGCCGCCTCCGTGGCGTACCCGTTGCCGTGGTAGTCCGGGTGGAAGATGTAGCCGATTTCGCCCTGCCGGTGCTCCCGGCTCCGCCAGAACAGCACGACGTCCCCGATGAGGACGCCGGTCGCCGGCAGCACCACCGCGAGGATCAGGCTGCCGCCTTCGTCGTGGAGTTCCGTCGCGTGGATCCGCTGTGCGAGTGACGCACGTACCTCGGTGCGGTGGCGCGGGCCGAACAGGAGGTAACGCGTCACCTCGGGCCGGGACTGCAGGTCGTACATGGCGTCGAGGTCGTCGAGCCGGTACGGCCGGAGCGTGAGCCGCGGCGTCATGATCGGGTAGTCGGGCGTGAGCATCACCCGATCGTGTCTTCCTCGGTCAGCGATTCCGGCACCGTCGGCAGCACCGTCTCGAAATACGATTTCGCGGCCGCGGTCGTCCCCACGTCCAGGCCCGCGGCCTCGGACAGGTACCAGCGGTGCTCCAGGATCTCGTGGAAGATCTCCGCCGGGGCGAGCCGTCCGCGCAGGCTCTCCGGAATCGCGGCCAGCACCGGGTCGTAGACCTCCTCAAGCCAGCGGCTGGCCGCCACAGTCTCGGAGACCGGATGGCCGTCCTTCTGCTCCAGGTACCCGCGGAAGCTGGCGATGTCGTTGAGCAGCCGGCGGGCCTGGTTCTCCTCCGCGTCGATCCCGGTGCGCATGAAGAGCTGGCGCCGGTGGTGCCCGGATTCGGCGACCCGGGTCCGGACCCGCAGCCGGTTCCCCTCGCCGGTGCTGACGAGTTCCACCTCGTCGGCGTCGAAGCCAAGCTCGTTGAGGCGGCGCAGCCGCTTCGCGATGCGGTACCGCTGCTCGTCCGGGCGCAGGATCTCTTCCATGGTCAGTTCCTGCCATAGCCCCTCATACCGGGCGCGCAGCTCGTCAGCTACCTCGAACGGCTCGATCTCCGGCGGCAGCAGGTCACCGGCCTGCAGGTCCAGGAGCTCACCGCCGACCCGTTCCCAGGCCAGCTCGAGGTCCCAGTTGCGCTGGCCGTCGGTGAGCGAGGGGTGCTGCTCACTGGTCTCCGAGTCGACCAGGTACGCCTCCAGTGCTCCCGCGTCGAAGCGGAACAGCGTGTTGGACAGGGAGCAGTCCCCCCAGAAGAAGCCGGACAGGTGCAGCCGGACCAGAAGCTCAACCATCGCGTCGAGCAGCCGGTCGGTCGGCTGGCCACCCCGGGGGCTGGAGAACAGCGCCCGGTAGGTGGTGGAGTAGTCGAGGAACCGGGTGACCAGGATCGCGTCAGCGCCACGGCCGCGGTCGACGACGATCCCCACCACTTCGACGGCCGGGACGCTGGCGTCCGCGAGGCCGCGCAGCAACCGGTATTCGCGCCGGGCGAGTCTCTCGTCGATGGATTTCAGCGCGTACAGCTCGCCGTCCTCCTCGACGAAGCGGACGATGTGCCGCGAGATCCCGCGCATCCGGATCTCCACCAGCCGGTCGTCCCGCCACTCCTCGAGCGGCTCGGACCAGGGCAGGGTGAGGAGCCCTGCTGCCTCGTCGGCAGGCGGACTAAAGACAAAGCGCACGAATCCGTTCGGCTCCCTGGTCAGCTGCTCTCGCCTGGGCGCAGGCTAGCCGGCCCGGTGTCCCCAGGGCTGCTGCCGGGCCCGCGCCTCACCTGGCCCCGCGCGCGGCCGTGCCCGCCGCCGATAAGCTCCGCTCTCAACAACGGGCCGACCGGCCCCGACTGGCTGAAACCAGCCGAGGAGGCCGGGCCACGGAACTAGTCGCACCACGGGCTGACGGAGGATTTATGCCGGTCGCTGAGGCCAGGCCGTTCCTGCTGGACAATCCGGCCTCCGCCGCGCGCACTGGCCTGGTCGTCGCCGCGGATCCGGACACGATGCCGCGGGTGGCGTGGGCCGGCCCGGTGCCCGAGGCCGGGCTCGATCCCGCGATGGTCGCCGCGCTCGCCGACGGCAGCTGGGCGTGCGCGCTGCTGCCGGAGCACGCGACGGGCTGGTTCGGCCGGCCAGGGCTGTCCGGGCACCGGCTGAACAGCCCGGGCGGGCAGCCGCCCGCGGGCCTCGGCTGGTCCGCCCATTTCCGCCCGGCCCGGGTGGCCCACCAGGGCCCGCGGGCCCGGATGGAGGGTGCGGACGAGGCGGCCGGGCTGGCCCTGGTCACGGAGGCCGAGGCGGTGCCCGGGGGTGCGATCCGCGCCCGGCACACCCTGACCAACACCGGTCAGCAGCCCTACGTGGTGGACAGCCTGGAAGTCGTCTTCCCACTGCCCGGCGAGGTGGCCGAGACCCTGGATTTCACCGGCCGCCAGATGCATGAGCGGGTGCCGCAGCGCCGGGCCATCGCCGATGGTCTGTGGCTGCGCGAAGGGCGGCGGGGGCACACCGGGCACGACAGCGCCACCGTGCTGGTGGCGGGGACGCCGGGCTTCGGATTCGGCGATGGCCGGCTGTGGGGGGTGCACGTCGCCTGGAGCGGCAATACGGTGCACCGGGTCGAGCGCGCGGCCTCGGGCCTGACCACGATCGGCGGCGGCGAGCTGCTGCTTCCCGGCGAGGTCACGCTGGAGGCCGGCCAGTCCTACTCGACTCCATGGATCTTCCTGGCCGCCGCCGCCGACGGGCTGGACGGCCTGGCCGCCATGTTCCACGGCTACCTGCGATCGTTGCCAGCCCACCCGCGCTCGGCCCGCCCGGTCAACCTCAACGTCTGGGAGGCCGTCACCTTCGATCATGATCTGGGGCGGCTGACCGCCCTGGCCGACATCGCCGCTGACATCGGCGCCGAGCGGTACGTGCTGGACGACGGGTGGTTCCACGGCCGCCGGGACGACACCGCCGGCCTCGGCGACTGGTGGGTCGATGAGACGGTCTGGCCGGCCGGGCTGCACCCTCTGGTCGACCATGTCCGGGCCAGGGGGATGGAGTTCGGGCTCTGGTTCGAGCCTGAGATGGTCAACCCGGACTCTGACCTGTACCGGGCGCATCCGGACTGGATCCTGTCCACCGGGGGCCGGGTGCCGCCGCTGCAGCGAAATCAGCTCGTTCTCGACCTGAGCCGCCCGGAAGTCGCGGGATATCTGCTGGAACAGATGGATGGCCTGCTGTCCGAGTACGACATCTCTTACGTCAAGTGGGACCACAACCGCTCACTCGTGGACGCCGGTTCGGCCCGCCGGGCCGGGGCCCCGGCGGTACACGCCCAGACCCTCGCGGTGTACGCGCTGCTCGATGAGCTCCGCCGCCGGCACCCGGATGTGGAATGGGAGTCCTGCGCGTCCGGCGGTGGCCGGGTGGACCTGGGCATCCTGGAGCGGGCTGAGCGCATCTGGGTCTCCGACATGACCGACGCGCTGGCCAGGCAGTCCATTCAGCGGTGGACCGGGCAGTTGGTGCCGCCTGAGTACTGTGGCGCGCACGTGTCAGCGCCCACCGCCCATCAGACCGGCCGCTACCTGCCGCTGGCCCTGCGCGCGGCGACCGCCCTGTTCGGGCACTTCGGCATCGAGTGGGACCTGACCACCGCCGACCGGGCGGCGCTGGACGAACTGGCCGGCTGGGTCCGGCTGTACAAGGCCCACCGGGCGCTGATCCACTCGGGCCGGGTCATCAGGGCCGACGCGCCGGATGGCACCGCGCTGATGCACGGCGTCGCCGCCGCCGACCGGGGCGCGGCCCTGATGAGCTATGTCCAGCTGGACGAGCCGACCCGGACCCAGGCCGTAGCGCTGCGCTGGCCCGGGCTCGACCCGTCACGCCGGTACCGCGTCACCGACGTGACTCCGGAAAACAGCAGGCCAGTGCGCGCGACGGCTCCGGTGATCCCGCGCGGCCCGGTGCCCGGCGCCCTGCTCGCCGAGGTCGGCGTGGCCGTTCCCGTCCAGCGCCCGCACACCCCGGTCATCCTCTTCGCCGAAGCCACCTGACGACCGCTGACGCCCCGCTGGCGCGGCATCGGCGGCCCGGCCGCCGGCCTTCGGCCCTCAATAGACTCCAGGTCTATGACCACCAACCCGCCCGGCACCACTGACCTGCCCGGCACCACTGCGCCCGCCGCCGCGACTCCCCCCGCAGCCCAGCGGATCCCGGCCGAGCGAACCCATCACGGCGACGCCGTGATCGACGAGTACGCCTGGCTCGCCGATAAGGAGAACCCGCAGACGATCGCCTTCCTGGAAGCCGAGAATTCCTACACGGAGACGGTGACGGCGGACACCGAAGCGCTCCGCGGTGCGATCTTTGACGAGATCAAGGCCAGGACGCAGGAGACCGACCTGTCCGTGCCCACGCGCAAGGGCGGCTGGTGGTACTACTCCAGGACGGTCGAGGGGAAGCAGTATTCGCTGCACTGCCGGCGGGCGGTCCGGCCGGCGGACGCGGCGCCGCCGTGGACCGAGGACGGCGGGCCGCTGGATGGCGAAGAAATCCTGCTCGACGGGAACGAACTCGCCGGCGACGAGCAGTTCTTCTCGCTGGGCGCCTTCGACGTGAGCCCTGATGGCCGGCTGCTCGCCTACTCCACCGACTTTGCCGGCAGCGAGAGGTTCACGATGCGGGTCAAGGACCTCATGTCGGGAGAGATCGCGCCGGACGAGATCCCCGACACGTTCTACGGCAGCGCGTGGTCGGCCGACGGCTCGGCGCTGTTCTATGTGACAGTCGACGGCGCGTGGCGGCCGTACCGGGTGTGGCGGCACGTCATCGGCACCCCGCCGGGCGATGACGTGGTGGTGTTCGAGGAGCCGGATGAACGATTCTGGGTCGGCGTCGGGCTGACCCGCAGCGAACGCTTCCTGATTATCTCGGCATCGAGCAAGCTGACCAGCGAGGCCTGGCTGCTGGATGCCGGCCATCCGGCCGGTCAGTTCACCGTTGTGTCCCCGCGGCGGCAGGGGATCGAATATGAGGTCGAGCACCAGGTAACGGCCGACGGCACCGACCGGCTGCTGATCCTGCACAACGACAACGCGGAGAACTTCGAGCTGGCCGAGGCGCCGCTCTCCGATCCAACGGCCTGGACGCCAGTCCTGCGCCACCGCACCGGCACCCGGCTGCTCGGCGTGGACGCGTTCGCTGACCACCTGGTCGTGTATCTGCGCCAGGACGGGCTGACCGGCCTGCGGGTGCTGCGCGCTGACGGCAGCCAGCACGAGATCGCCTTTCCTGAGCCGGTCTACCGGGTCGCGCCGGGCGCGAACCCCGAGTACGGCTCGCGGGCTTACCGGCTCGGCTATGCCTCGCTGGTGACGCCGGACTCGGTATATGACTGCGACACCGAGACCGGCGGGCTGACCCTGCTGCGGCGGCGTCCGGTGCTGCCCCGGCCGGACGGAGCCGAATATGACCCCGGTGCCTATGAGCAGCACCGGCTCTGGGTGACCGCGCAGGACGGCACCCGCGTCCCGATCTCGCTGGTCTGCCGCCGGGGCACGCCGCGCGACGGCAGCACGCCGTTCCTCCTCTACGGGTACGGCAGCTACGAGATCTCGGCCGACCCTGGCTTTTCGATCTCGCGGCTGTCCCTGCTGGACCGGGGGTTCGGTTACGCGATCGCGCACATCCGCGGTGGGGGCGAGATGGGCCGCCGGTGGTATGACGACGGCAAGATGCTCCAGAAGATCAACACGTTCACCGACTTCGTCGCGAGCGCGCGGCACCTGGTCGACGAGGGCTGGACGTCGCCGCGCCGGCTGGTCGCTCGCGGCGGCTCGGCCGGCGGCCTGCTGGTGGGCGCGGCGGTGAACATCGCGCCGGACGCGTACGGGGCCGTGGTCGCCCAGGTTCCGTTCGTGGACGCGCTGACGAGCATCCTGGATCCGTCCCTGCCGCTCACGGTGACCGAGTGGGAGGAGTGGGGCGACCCGCTGCACGACCCCGAGGTCTATCGGTACATGAAGTCGTACTCGCCGTACGAGAACATCGCCACCGACGCGACCTACCCGCCCATCCTGGCGGTCACCAGCCTGAACGACACCAGGGTGCTCTACAGCGAGCCGGCGAAATGGATTGCCCGGCTGCAGGCGGAAGCGGCGGGCGGGCCGTTCCTGCTGAAGACCGAGATGGTCGCCGGGCACGGTGGCCGCAGCGGCCGCTACGACGCCTGGCACGAGGAGGCCATGGTGCTCGCCTGGATCGTGGCCACCGCCACGGCCGCCTGAACCCAGGAAACGCGCGCCGCCTTCGGCACACTCCGCGCGCTGCCTTCGGCACACTCCGCGCGCTGCCTTCGGCGGACCGTCCGCGCCGCCTTCGGCACACTCCGTACCCAATTTCGATGATCGTTTCGACTTTCCACGCGTTAGGTGGGGACAAAACGGGATGAAAGGGGCGTGATCATGGTCGTAACGCGTGGTAAGTCGGAACGATCATGGAATCGGGGGCCGGGCGGGCTCCCGGGCGGCTCCTGGGGGGCTTCCTGGGCGGCTTCGGGGGGTCCGGGGCGGTCTTGACAGGGGGATCCCTAAAAGGTCTAATACTCCTACCTTTAGACATATGGCGGGGGGACCGTGCCGGATCCTCGTGAGGTGGCCGCGCCGCATGACCCGGCCGCAGCGCTTGACCCGGTCGTGCTGCGGAAGCTCGACGACGCGATCAGCGACCTCGCGGAGGACTCGTTCGCGTTCCTGGAGCGGCTGGTCGGCGCGCCGAGCACAGTGGGCTGGGAGGCTGCGGCGCAGCAGGTAGTGCGGGAGGAACTGGACCGGCTTGGCTTTGCGACGCGAGCCATGGCGGTCCCCGGGGACATCGGGCAGGACCCTGTGGCCGGCGTTCCCCAGCTCTCCTACGACGCCCGCCCTAACGTGGTCGGCACCCTGGTCTCCGGAGACGGCCCGTCGCTCATCCTCAACGGCCACATCGACGTGGTCCCGGCCGAGGCGGAACTCTGGTCGTCACCCCCGTTCAGCCCGGTTCGGCGGGATGGGTGGCTGTTCGGCCGGGGCGCGGGTGACATGAAGGGCGGGTTCGCCCTCGCCGCCCTCGCTATTGCGGCGCTGCGAGCGGCGGTTCCCGGCTGGCTCCGCGGCGAACTCACCTTCGTCTCGGTCATCGAGGAGGAGTGCACCGGCAACGGGACCCTCGCATCGGCACGCCGTGGCGTCCTGGCGGACGCCGCTGTCCTCCTGGAGCCCACCGACCTCGGGCTCCTGCTGGGCGGGGTCGGCATCCTGTGGGCCGAGCTGACCGTGCCCGGGCTGCCCGCCCACGCCGAGTCCGCGCACCGCGCGGTCAACCCGGTGCATCTCGCGCTGCGGCTGGTGGACAGCCTCCGGGCACTGGAATCAGAGATGAACATCCAGCTCGACGGCCCGTTCGCGCGGCTGGACCGGGCCTGCAACGTCAACGTCGGCGTGCTGCGGGCCGGCGACTGGCCGTCAAGCGTCCCCGGCCGGGCCGTCCTGGGAGTCCGGGTCGGCTTCCCGCCCGCGTGGGCACCCGACGAGGCGCTGCGCCGGGTGACCCACGCCGTGCAGGCCGCCGCGGCGGCCGATCCGTGGCTCGCGGAGCACCCGCCCACGGTGCGCCCGACGGGTTTCCGCGCTGAGGGTTACCTCATCGACGAGGAGCATCCGCTCGTCGCGGCGCTCGCCTCCGCCCATGCCGAAGCGCATGGGGACGCGCCGCGCCGCTTCGCGCTGGGCAGCACCACCGACGCGCGCATCTACCTCAACCAGTTCGGCATCCCCGCGGTCGCCTACGGGCCACGGGCCCGCAACATCCACGCCGCCGACGAGGCGGTCGAACTCGGCAGCATCGTCGCCGGGGCGCGCACCCTCGCCCGGTTCCTGGCCGGCTACTACGCGGCCGGTGGCCTGCGCATCGGCGGTGCGCGGTGACCGGCCAGCCGGGCGGGCCGGCCGGGGCGCCCGGCCCGCGTCCCGGGCCCCCCTCGCCGCCCGCGGCGCAGGGCCTGCTCGCCCCGATGACCGTCCGCACCACCGGGGAGCGAATAGCCGAACGGTTCGTCACGGCTATTGCCCTCGGCCAGTTCGTGCCCGGGCAGCGGCTGCCCACCGAGCGTGATCTGGCCACCATGCTCGGCGTGAGCCGGGCCACGGTGCGCGAGGCGATAGCGCGGCTCGCCGAGTCCGGGTACGTCACGGTCCGCCGTGGCCGGGCCGGCGGCACGTTCGTGCTCGCCGGGTGGGGGCCCGAGTCAGCGGAGATGATCCGCCGCACGCTCAGCCCCGAGTGGCTGGAACTCGAACAGTTGCTGGACTTCCGGCAGGTCATCGAGCAGCAGATCGCCCGCACCGCAGCCCTGCGGCGCAGTGACGCTGACGTCAAGGCGATCCGCGGTGCGCTGCACGACTACGAGCAGGCCGGGGAGGATCGCGACTCGTCCAGGATGGCCGACCTCGCGCTGCACCGGGCGATCGCGGACGCGACGCACAACCCGCACCTGCTCAACCTGAGCATGAGCATCCGGCACGACATCAGCTTCGGGTTCGAGGCGGAACCCTATAGCCCCGAGGTGCGGCGACGTGCGCTTCACCAGCATCCAGAACTGGCCCAGGCGGTCATCGAGGGCAACCCGGACCAGGCCGCGGAACTCGCCGCGGACCACTTCTCTCTCACCGAGTCCATGCTCCGTGAACTGCACGCCCGCGTGATGCTGCGCAGTCCCGCCCAACCACAGGCCGCGCAACCCCAGGAGTAGCCAATGCCTTTCGCCGCCGTCAACGGCATCGACATCCACTACCGGCTGGCCGGCCACGGCGAGCAGACCATCGTCCTGGTCAACGGGCTCGCCGACGACCTGGACACCTGGGTCTTCCAGGAAGATGCGCTGACCGCCGCCGGGTACCGGCTGCTGCTCTTCGACAACCGGGGGATCGGCCAGACCAGCAGGCCCGCTGGACCCTACTCGAGCCGGATGATGGCCGACGACGCCAAGGCGCTCATCGACGAGCTGGGCATCACCAGATTTCACCTGGTCGGCGTGAGCATGGGGGGAATGATCGTTCAGGAGTACGCCCTGGCGTATCCGGATGACCTCCGCTCGCTGACGCTGGCGTGTACGTACGCGGCGCCCGGGCCGTTCTGCTCGCGCATGTTCGCGATGTGGGCCGACGCCGCGCCGGTTCTCGGTGTCCCGTTCGTGATGCGCGACGTGACCCTGTGGGCGTTCACTACCGAGTTCTTCTCGGAGCGGCCGGACGAGCTGGCCGAGTTCGAGACCGCCATGAAGTACATGGACCAGCCGGTCCCCGCCTACCTCGCCCAGCTGGCCGTCATCCAGGCCCACGACACCACGGACAGGCTGCCCCAGATCACCACGCCGACCCTGGTGCTCGCCGGTGAGCAGGACATCCTCATTCCCGTCTCACTCTCCCGCGAGCTGCACGAAGCCATCCCGGGGTCGCAGTGGGAGACGGTGCGGGGCGGTCACGCCTGCCTGTGGGAGCACCCGGAGAGCTTCAACCAAGCCGTTCTCGACTTTGTCCGCCGCCACGGAAAGGGTGACTGATGTCCACGAAGCAGGAAAGTGAGGCGTCCGCTCTGCAGGCGGGCGCCGGGAGCCTGAGACGGGGCGAGATTGGCCCACTGGGCGTGCTCATGCCAGGCCTGGCCCAGGTCGCGCCCGCGTTCAACCTGTTCTTCACGGCCGGCGTGATGGCCGGACTGGCCGGGGCCTCGGTCCCGCTGGTCTTCCTGATCAGCCTGGTCGGGATGGTCGCCACGGCCGCCAGCCTCGCGCTGTTCTCCGGCGTCTACCCGAGCGCCGGGTCGTTCCTTACTTATATAGCCCGCGCCATCGGCCCCCGCACCTCGGTGACCGTCGGGGTGATCACCCTGCTCGGCTACATCATCGCGTTCGGCGGCATCTACATCTTCGTGGGCCAGTACATCGTCCAGAACGTGCTGAACAACCCGCACATCTGGGGGATCACGCAGATCGTCACGATCGCCTATGGCGTGCTGGTCGTCCTGCCCGTGGTCCTCGGGCTCAAGTTCGGCGTGCGCACCACGGTGATCCTGTACCTGTTCGAAGTGGTCCTGCTGCTCGCGCTGACCATCACCATCCTGGTCAAGGGCGGTGCGAATGGCCTGTCCGCAGCGCCGTTCAAGTGGCCGTCAGGATCTGGCACCAAGGACATCTTCGTGGCGTTCTCGTTCGCGGTGCTCGCCTTCGGTGGCTTCGAGGCGGCCGCGCCGCTGGCTGAGGAGACCCGCGACCCGCGGCGCAACGTCCCGTTCGGGGTCATCGGCACCGTCGTGGTCAGCGGGGTCTTGTACGTGTTCTGCTCCTACGCGCTCATCGTGGCGTTCGGCACTGGCCACATTGCCCAGCTCGCGGCCAACCCGAACCCGTTCCAGGCCGCGGCGAAGACGTTCCTCCCGGCGCTCGCCCCGCTGATCACCTGGATCTTCCTGTCCAGCGTGACCAGCTCGTACGTGGCCGCGAACACCCAGACCTCACGGGTGATCTTCGCGGGCGCCCGGGGCGGCCTCTGGTCACGGACGCTGGCCGCGGTGAGCCCCCGGTTCCGCACCCCGTGGGCCGCGGCCATCGCATTCGTCGCCCCCAGCATCCTCATCGCGGTCGTCTCGACCGCGTTCACTGATCCCGGCACCGCAGTGGGCCTGCTCAGCACGTTCGGGATCCTCGGCCTGATCCTGATGTACCTGGTGGCGAACGTCGCCCTCATCGTGCAGTGGGCGAAGTTCCGCCGGGCCGGCACCCATAAGAGCGTGTGGACGTGGGTCGTCACCCCGGTCGTCGGCGTGCTGGTGCTGGCCATCCCGGTCTGGGGGGACCTGCGCCCCGGCCAGCCGAAACCCTACAATTACCTGCCCTGGCTGACGCTGGCGCTGATCGCGGCGGGCGTCATCTACATGCTGGTCCTGCGGGCGTCCCGGCCCCGGGTCATCGAGAATGCCGCCGCCCTCCTCGAAGGCGACGAGGAGGCCGCCGCAGCCGTCTAACGAGGAACCGGACCGCATTGACCCCGGCCGGAACCGGAACATGGCGGGTATAGCTCCTCGTCGGAAGGCAGGGTAGAGCACCATTGTGATACCATACCGGTATGGCTATGACACTTCGTTTGCCGCCTGAGGTGGAAGACCAGCTCAAGCAGGTAGCCAAGATCGAGCACCGCAGCGTGCAGCAGACCGTGCTAGTCGCGATCGAGGAGTACCTTTCGATGCGCGAGACCGCTGAGATCCTTGCCGACTCGGCCGCGCTCAGGGGCCTGGCCGAAGCCCGCGAGTCCGAGCATGCCGGTGATGTCGTTTACGGGGCCGAGGCCGCGCGCGGACTGCTCGCCGAGCGCAGGAAGTGACCGCCGGGCCTTACGAGCTCGGACTTGCACGGCCGGCGCGAGGCGCGATCTCCGGGACTCTTCCGGAAGAGGTAGCCGCCGCGGCCGTCGAGTTCATCACTGGCCCGCTGCTGGAGTCCCCCTACCGGGTCGGCAAGCCCCTGCGGGACAAACTGGTCGGCTTTCACAGCGCACGGCTAGGCACCCAGTGGCGCATCCTCTACCGGATCGACGAATCAAAGCGCGTCGTAGTCGTGCAGGACATCCAGCACCGCGCGAACGTCTACCGCCGACGATAGCGGGCAGGCCACCGGCCGGGGCAGGCCGGGCTCAGTGCGACTCGCGGCCGACCTCATGCCCACTGGACCCGTGCGGGACTAGGCACGATCAGAATGCCTACGGTGTCGGTAAGACGAACATCGGAATATGACACTTGTCCTGGTAGCTCCGGCGGCGGGCGCAGCCCACGTGGGAGCACCCCTGGAACCGCTACGCTGACGGGGGTGTCCTCCAAGAAGCGGAACTCTCGCATGCCTAGGACTCACCGCCAGGGCCTCAGTGGCAACCCGCAGCGTCGCGCCCAGCAGCTGCAGGAGCGGCGGGCCCAGGGTCAGCCGGTGTTCGGGCAGCTGCCGCGGGAGGAGTTGCCGGATCCGGATCGGGCGGCGTTCCGGGAGCTGGCCTATCGCCTGGCTGGTGGCGCGCCGGATGAGGCGTGGTGGCGGGAATCCCACGAACGCATTCTCGCCCGGGCCCGCGCCCTCACCTGGCCGTCTCGCCTGGTCGATCTGGAGACGCAAGCCTGCCAGATCGTGGGCGATGAGTTCTACGATCGCCTGCAGTCGCCGGAGACCGGTCTTCATCCAGCCCAGTGGCTGCGTGCCCTCGCAGAGGAGACTGGGGCGGCGCTGCGCGCGGAGGTCGCCCAGGGTGGCGATGACTGGCCGAAGCTCTGGGCGCTGCTGTGCGGGCTGGCTCTAACGGCGCCCCGGACGCCCGTCGAGGCGGTGAGCGAGGCTGCCCGGAGCGTCGGCGAGATGTTCCCCGACATCAAGGATCCCCTCCAGACCACGCTGGCCGAAGCAGGCGAGGTCGCCGGGCTGCTGGCGGACCGTGGGCTGGAGCCCGGTGCCGGCCGCCCAGCCGATGGTTCCCGGCCGGCTGGGGAACCCCTGGCTGCCCGTGACGCATACGGCAGCCGTTTCCTGCTCATGGCCCCGTTCAGCTACGACGGGGGCGCACCGGATCACTGGTATGCCTGGGACATCGACTTGTGCTGGATCGACGTCGTTGTCGGCGCCGGCGTGTTCGCCACGGCCGAGGACGCGTTGGGTGAATGGCGCGACGCCGTCGGCCCCGCAGCCTCCGGTGCGGCGCCGTCGCCGTGCGCGGCGGGGATGACCGCCCGGCTGCTGGCCCCCTGCCTGCAGACCGGGGTCCTAGCGGACATGCTGCAGGGGCTGGAGCCTCGCGAACTCATCCGTGAGTACTACCGGCTCCGGCGCCGTGCCCGCGACCTCACCGGATCCGCGGACACCGGCGCAGCCTCATCCCCGTTCGATGCCGGCCATCTGGACGATGCGTTCCTGGGCTGGTACGCCGCACGGCACGATGACGTCCCCGAGGCAGTGGTCGAGGCCACGGGCACCATCCTCAGCGAGTGGGGACCGCATGAGAATCCGGACGAGCGCTCGTTCTATGCCTGCTCGCCGCACCGTATCGAGATGGCGGCGCACCTGATCCGCGAAGGCCACTTTGCCGACTACGCCAACCCGGCGCTCCGGCTGCTGCCGGAGTGGACGGAGTGGTGCATCGAGCAAAGCGGACTCAATGGAGACGCCGCCGTCCGGTCCCGCAAGGCGGCCCGCTCCGCAGCCTCAGTTCTCGTCGACGCCGAGCATGGCGAGCCAACCGCCGAGGATGACGAGGCGCCGTTCCGCCGCCATGAGTGAACCGCACCGGGCCGGTTCTGCCCGGTGACCGCTCGGAGATCGCGATCGCGCACATCCGCGGTGGGGGCGAGATGGGCCGCCGGTGGGCAGGCTTGCTGCCTGGGCCACCGGCGCAGGCTGCGCATCTGAGAACCGGCCCGATTGCGTCGGATCAGTCGGTGGGCGGGTAGTTACGCTGTGGATGCGACGTTGATTATGCAGACAGTCGATGCGCGATCATCAACCTCATACAGGATCCGTATCCCCGCAAGATGCATGCGGTAGATTCCGCTGTCTCCCCATGCGACCACTGCGTCTGGACGTGGTTGATCTGCCAGCGCCGACATCGCCCGCCTGATCTGGGCGAAAGCATCCTTGTCGTCCGAGCGGATGCGGGCCAGCGCCCGGATCGCCGTCTCCTGCACGACGACGGTGAGGCTCATCGCCCGTCGTCGGCGTCAATCCGGTTCAGGGCTGCATCCAGGTCGGCCAGTCGGATACCCTCGCGGCCGGCCAGCTTGTCAGCGTAATGCGCAGCCAGCGCGGCGCGATCTTCCAGATCGGCCAGATCATCTATGTTGACGATGGCGACGGTGGGCTTACCGTGTTCGGTAATCGGCACGGGACGGTGCGTGTACCTGGCCCGCGCAACCAGCTCTCCAAGGTGGGCGCGCGCTTCAGTCAGGCTGTACGGATCAGACATACTGCAAAGTGTACACTTTGCAGGGAGCAGCTGTCATGGCGGTGCTGCAGGCGGCCGCGGGAACTTTCTCGTCTCCTTCGAGGAGGGGCGGCGGCGTGCTCGATGACCCGGGGCCGGAACGCCTGATTCCCGGTCAGGGGGCCAGGCCCGCCTCGTAGGCCGCGATGACCAATTGCGCGCGATCACGGGCCTGGAGCTTCATGAGCAGCCGGCCCACGTGCGACTTCACCGTCGCCACGGTGAGCTGCAGCCGCTGCGCGATCTCCGTGTTTGACAGCCCGGCGCTGATCAGGCACAGCACCTCCCGCTCGCGCCCGGTCACGCCGGCCAGGTCTCGCGTGGCCGGTGCCGGGCGGCGGGCGAACTCCTCGATCAGCCGCCGGGTCACCGTGGGCGCAAGCAGCCCTTCCCCAGCGGCGATCACCCGGATCGCGGCCAGCAGTTCGCCCGGTGGCGTGTCTTTGAGCAGGAACCCGCTCGCCCCCGCGCGCAGCGCCGCGAACACGTACTCGTCCAGGTCGAACGTGGTCAGGATCATGATCCTGGTCGTGGCGCCGGGCCCGAGAATGCGCCGCGTCGCTTCGATCCCATCCACCTTCGGCATCCGGATGTCCATGAGCACCACGTCGGGCCGGGCCCGGCGGGCCACCTCGACCGCCTCCTCCCCGGTGCCCGCCTCGCCGACCACGCGAAGGTCGGGTGCGGTGTCCACCAGGACCCGGAATCCGGCGCGCACCAGGACCTGGTCATCAGCCACGACGACAGAGATCGTCACGCCGGCGCGCCGATCGGAAGCCGGGCGCTGACCCGGTAACCGCGCCCGGGCAGCGGCCCCGCGCTGAACTCGCCGCCGTACAGGGCGACCCGCTCCCGCATCCCGATCAGGCCGTGCCCGTCAGCCCCGGCGCCGTTGGCCCCGGCGCTGGCGGTTCCGGTCCCGTCGTCGGTCACCTCGATCGCCACCGCCTCAGCGGAGTACGTGACGACCACCCGGCCGTGATCGGTCCCGGCGTGCTTCACCACGTTTGTCAGCGCCTCCTGCACGATGCGGAACGCCGCCAGGTCCATCCCGGCGGGCAGTTCACTCGGCATCCCGCGAACCGCGAGATCGACCCGCAGCCCGGAGCGCTCCGCCAGGTCCGGAATGTCGCCGAGCCCGGGCGCGGACAGCATCTCGCCCGGCGTCCCGTCCCGCAGCATGCCGAGCAGCTGGCGCATCTCGCGCAGCGTCGCGCGGCTGGTCGTCTCGATCGCGGCGAGCGCCTTGGCCGCCTCCCGCGGGTTGCTGTCGATCACCCACCCGCCGACGCCCGCCTGCACGGCCACCACGCTCATGCTGTGCGCCACCACGTCGTGCAGTTCCCGGGCGATCCGCAGCCGCTCCTCGGCGACCGCCCGCCGCGCCTGGTCGACCTTCGCCTCCGCGCGGCGCTCGGCCTGCTCGCGCAGCCCTTCCGCGTAGGCCCGCCCGGCCCGTACCGCCCGGCCCGCCGCCCAGGCGGCCAGCAGCACGATCGCGGTACCTGCCGCCTTGCCGAAGTTCGCCTCCAGCCGGGTGACTCCCGGCGCGCTCTCCGACACGCCGGCCGGCGTGATGAGGGCGAGCACACCCAGCGTCACGCCGACCCCGGTCAGTGCACCCACCGCGATCCGGGCCGGCTTGACCAGGGCGACCATGTACAGCACGATCGCCGCTGCGATCATCGGATCCACGGCGAACCCGAGGAACACCAGCGCCGCCTCGGCGGCCAGGGTGAGCGCCAGCGCGGTCAGCGGCCGCCAGCGACGGAGCCCGACACCGGTGGTCGCGACGCACACCAGGAAGATCCCGACTCCGACGGGCACCCCGTCGTGGAGCGACATCCGCCGGGGCGCCTGGGCCGAGCCCACGAGGAGGAGGGTCACCAGCACGGCCACCGTCGCGTCAATGGTCACGAGGTGTGCGAACGTCAAGCGCCGGGTGAGCGGCACCCGCGGTTCTTCCACACCCTGAACGGTAACGCGGCCGGGGCCAGCCGGGCGTCCACCCAGGGTCCACATACGGCTTCCGACCCAGGTCGGAAAGCCCACCGGGAAAGTGCGGCCCGTGGCCGGACGCGCGCAACCTGTCCGTGGCGGGACGGTGGAGCCCATGATCGAAGCACATGAGCTCACCAAATGCTATGGCTCCACCACGGCGGTCGACGGCCTGTCGTTCACCGTCCGGCCCGGCCTCGTCACCGGCTTCCTCGGCCCCAACGGGGCGGGCAAGTCGACCACATTGCGGCTCATCCTCGGCCTGGACGCACCCACCGCCGGGACCGCCACCGTTTACGGGCGGCCGTTCCGCGGCCGGCGCCGCGGACTGCGCGACGCTGGAGCACTCCTGGACGCCACGGCGGTGCCGGCCGGCCGTAGCGCCGCGGCGCACCTGGCCGCTCTCGCCCGCAGCAATGGCCTGACGGCCAGCCGGGTCGCCGTCGTGCTGGAACAGGTCGGGCTGGCCGCCGTCGCAGGCCAGCACGTCGGTGACTTCTCCCTGGGAATGAAGCAGCGGCTGGGCATCGCCGCGGCGCTGCTCGGCGACCCCGGCGTGCTGATCTTCGACGAACCAGTCAATGGGCTCGACCCGGAGGGGATCCGCTGGGTCCGGGGCCTGTTCCGCGGGCTGGCCGCCGAAGGCCGCACTGTGCTGGTCTCCAGCCACCTGATGAGCGAGATGGAGCACACCGCCGACCACCTGATCGTCATCGGCCGGGGCCGGCTCATCGCGGACACCCCGGTCGCCACGTTCGTGGACGGGGGCGCGCGGGCGCATGTCGCGCTGCGGACGCCGTCGCCCGCGGCGCTTACCGCGGCGCTCGCCGCCGCTGGCGGTTCGGTGACGCCCGGCCCGGACGGGCGGCTGGAAGTGACCGGCCTTTCCGCCGCAGAGGTCGGCGACCTGGCCCTGGCCGCCGGTCTCGCCGTGCACGAACTGGCCCAACAGCGTGCCTCGCTGGAGGACGCGTTCATGGAACTGACCGCCGACAGCGTCGACTACCTGGCCGGAGAACTCTCATGACATCCGCCGCCGCCACGCCGCGACCCACGCCGCAGGTCGCAGATCGGGCCACAGCGCGGGCAGGCGACCTGGTCGCCTCCGAATGGATCAAGTTTCGGTCACTGAGCTCCACATACCTGGTGCTGCTGACCGCCGTCATCACCGCGTTCGGCGTCGGCCTCCTGGTCTGCAACTCAGACGCCAGCCAGTGGCCTCACCTACCGCCGGGCCAGCGGGCCGCGATCGACCCCATGGCTGACTCCTTCGTCGGGTTCGCAATCGCCCAGCTGATCTTCGCGGCCGTCGGGGTGCTGACGATGACCGGGGAGTACTCCAGCGGCCTGATCCGCACCACGTTCGCCGCGGTCCCGCCGAGGCGCGCGGTGCTGGCCGCGAAGGCCGCGGTGGTCAGCGCGGTCACCTTCGCCGTGGGCCTGGTCACCGCGCTGGCCTCCTTCCTGGCCGGGCAGGCGATCTTGTCCCAGCAGCACCTAGGGATCTCGCTCAGCCACCCGGGTGCGGTGCGGGCGATCATCGCGGCGGCGCTGTTCCTGGTCGCGGTGTCGCTGACCGGCCTGGCGCTCGGTGTGCTGATCCGGAACGCAGCGGGGGCCCTCACCGCCGTCGTGGTGGTGCTGTTCGTTGGGCCGTCGTTCCTGCACGGCACCAGCCGGTGGGCCATCGACATCGCCAACGCCCTGCCCGCCAACGCCATCCGCCGGCTGGCATCCCTGCACCCCTGGCCGAACGCGCCGTCCGTCACCGAGGCCGTCATCGTCATCGTGATCTACCCGGTCGTCGCGCTGGCCGCCGCGGCATATGTCATCCACCGGCGGGACGCCTGACCGGGAATACCGCGGGCCAGGCTCAGTGCGACTCGCGGCCGACCTCATGCCCACTGGACCCGACCAGGAAATCGAGGTCGGCGCCCCGGTCGGCCTGCAGGACGTGGTCGATATAGAGGCGCTCCCAGCCCCGGCGGGGCGCGGGCAGCGCGGCCCTCATCGCCGGCGAAGGCTCCCGGCGGGCGAGTTCCGCGGCGGGCAGGTCGATGTCCAGCCGCCGGGCGGGGACGTCCAGCACGATCGGGTCACCGTCGCGGACCAGGGCAAGCGGGCCGCCGGCCGCCGCCTCCGGGGCCACGTGCAGGACCACCGTGCCGTACGCGGTGCCGCTCATCCGGGCGTCGCTGATCCGCACCATGTCGCGCACCCCGGCGGCCAGCAGCCTGGCGGGCAGGGGCATGTTGCCGACCTCGGGCATCCCCGGGTAGCCGCGCGGGCCGCAGCCCCGCAGCACCAGCACGGAGGACGCGTCGACGTCGAGACCGGGATCATCCAGCCGGGCATGCAGGTCCTCGATGCTGTCGAACACCACCGCCCGCCCCCGGTGGCTGAGCAGTTCCTTGGAGGCGGCCGCGGGCTTGATGACCGCGCCGTCCGGGGCGAGGCTGCCCCGCAGCACGGCGATCCCCGCGTCGGCCTGCAGCGGCGCCGACCGTGGCCGGATCACGGTCTCGTCCCAGATCCGGGCCTCGCCGAGGTGGTCGGCGAGTGGCCGCCCGCTGACGGTCATCGCGGCCGGGTCGAGCAGGTCAGCCACCTCACGCAGGACGGCGAGCAGGCCGCCGGCCCGGAACAGGTCGTCCATCAGGTACCGCCCGGCCGGGGCCAGGTCGACCAGCAGGGGCACGCCGGACCCGGTCGCGTCGAAGTCGTCCAGCGACAGGTCCACACCGGCCCGGCCGGCGATGGCCAGCAGGTGGACGACCGCATTGGTGGACCCGCCGATCGCCGCCAGGGCCACGATGGCATTGAGGAACGAGCCGCGGCTGAGCACCTGGCTCGGCCGCCGCTCCGCGGTCACCATCTCGACCGCGAGCCGGCCGGTCGCGTGGGCGTGCTCGAGCAGCCGGCTGTCCGGGGCCGGGGTGCCGGCGATCCCGGGCAGCGTCATCCCGAGCGCCTCGGTGACGCAGGCCATGGTGGATGCGGTGCCCATGGTGTTGCAGTGGCCCTTGCTGCGGATCATCGCCGATTCCGAGCTGAGGAATTCCTCCCGGGACAGCGTTCCGGCCCGGACCTCCTCGCTCAGCCGCCACACGTCGGTGCCGCAGCCCAGCGGGACTCCGCGGAAGGTGCCGGTCAGCATCGGCCCGCCGGGCACCACCACCGCGGGCAGGTCGACCGAGGCGGCGGCCATCAGCAGCGAGGGGATGGTCTTGTCGCAGCCGCCGAGCAGCACCACCCCGTCGATCGGGTTGGCCCGGAGCATCTCCTCGGTCGCCATCGCGGCCAGGTTGCGCCAGAGCATCGCGGTCGGCCGCACCAGGGTCTCGCCCAGGCTGACCGCGGGCATGTTCAGCGGCACCCCGCCGGCCTCCCAGATCCCGGCCTTGACGCTCGCCGAGACCTCGTCGAGGTGCAGGTTGCACGGGGTGAGATCGGACGCGGTGTTGGCGATGGCGATGTGCGGCCGCCCGGTGAACGCTGATCGCGGCAGCCCCCGCCGCATCCACGCCCGGTGGATATAGGCGTCGCGGTCCGTGCCGGAATACCACTGCTGATTGCGGTACTGCACGCGAACGGGCTCCCCTCTGCGCCCGTGCGCAAGCCCATCACCTGCGCTCCGGGACTGCCGCCAGGCTAACTCGCGCCGGACCACCCCGAAAAGCCACCACCAGCCACAACGATTCCAGCCGCCACTCCGGTCTGCTACCGCGATCGGGTACCCGGCCGGGCGGCACAGCCGATGCAGGTGCGCGCCGCCGGGCGGGCGGCGAGGCGATCGGCCGTGATCGGCTGCCCGCAGTCCTCACACCGGCCGTAGGTGCCGGCCTCGATCCGGCGGATCGCCTGGTCCAGGTCGGCCAGGCGGGCACGGGCCTGCTCCAGCAACGACGCGGTCTGGGCCCGCTCGAACGCGATCGTCGCCCCCTCGGGGTCGTGCTCGTCGTCCGTGGCACCGAGCGCCGCTGACTCGACGATCCCGTTGAACTCGCGGGTCAATGCCGCGATCCGCTGCACGGAGCTGGCCCGCTCCCGGGCCAGGGCCTCGCTCTGTTGCCTATGCGCCTCCGGGGCCCCGCCCACCTCCCCATCCCTCTTCACTGCACCGCCTTCCCTCGCCGCTCGTTCCTCGCTCCTCAGTCCAGGCGCCGCCGCGCCCCTCTGGCGCGTCAGTCCAGGCGGCGCCGCGCCCCTTTGGCGGCTGACTCCAGGAGGTCGTGGAGGGCCTGGGCGTTGCCCAGCGAGGTGTCGACGGCCAGCGACTGGGGCTGCTGCTCGCCTCCGATGACGGCCTGGATGTGCGTGATGGCCGCGGTGAAGGACGGCTCGGTTCCAGCGCCCGGGTAGGTCCGGGGCTCCGCACCGTCGGCGAAGACCGTGTAGTGGTCATCCGGGCCGGGGTGGAACGCGTTGCTGACATGGATCTGCCCGCCGGTCCCCAGCAGCCGGCTGAACGTGTCCAGGCTCCGGCCGAACCCGCAGGACAGCAGCAGCCGGTGGCCGCCGGGGAAGCCCAGGCTGCCCTGGGTGTCCACATCGACGCCGTCCGCCGCCCCGCCGCCCCCGCCCCACCGCGCGGTGGCCCAGGCCGACTCATGGTCGGCGCCGAACAGTTCCCGGGCCAGGCGGACCGGATAGCACCCGACGTCATTGACCGCGCCGCCCTCCAGCGCCCTGGACAGCCTGATGTTGGCGGAGCCACCCATCATGAAGTGGAAATCCGACTGGATCTCCCGCAGTTCACCGATGGCGCCGTCGGCGAGCAGCCCCCGGATGCGCTTCATCTGGGTGTGGAACGGGAAGACGAAGGCCTCCCACAGCAGGGTGCCGGTTTCCCGGGCCACGCCGAGCACGCGCTCGGTTTCGCTGAGCGTCCCGCACAGCGGTTTCTCGCACAGCACCGGCTTGCCTGCCCGCAACGCCTGGATGGTCCACTCGGCGTGCATGCCGTTGGGCAGCGGAATGTAGAGCGCGTCTACGTCAGGGTCGTCGATCAGGTTCTGGTACCCCTCGATGGCCCGCGCGATGCCGTTGGCCTGGGCGTAGTCCTGTGCCCGCGTCAGTTCCCGGCCAGCCACCGCGGTGGCCAGGCCGCCCGCCGCGCGCAGTCCCGGCAGGAACGACCTGCGCGCGATGTTGGCCGTGCCGACGATTCCCCAGCGGACCTGCCCATTGACCGGCATGCCCGGTCCACCACCCTTCGGTTGCGCCTGGCCGTTCCCTGGCGGCCGGTGACGGCCGTGCCGTCACTACCGTAAACGCTCGCGCCCGCCTCTCGCCGGCCGGAGGTGTCCGCGTAGCCTGGAATAGCCCAGTTCGCGAGGGGTACCAGGCTAAGGCCGGGCCGTGGGTGCAGTGCGGCCGAGCCGATGACGACGGTGAGGCGGAGCCAATGACACCACTGTTCAGCGGAGTGGGCGTGGCGCTGGTGACGGTGTTCGACGAGGCGGGCGACCTTGATCCGGGGTCCACCGGCAAGCTGGCCGCCGACCTTGCCGGGCGCGGCGTCCGGGCGGTGCTGGTCTGCGGGTCGACGGGTGAGGCAGCCACGCTGTCGGACACGGAGCGCACAGCGATCGTTGAGGCCGTGCGGACGGCGCTGCCCGCCGGTGTCCCGGTGATCGCGGGCACGGGTGCGCCGTCGCCGCGGCAGGCCGCTGCGCTGACCCGGGCGGCCGTGGCGGCAGGCGCCGATGCGGTGCTGGCGTGGTGCCCAGTCGGCTGCGGGGACCTCGGCAGCTACTTCTCGGCGGTCAGCGGCGCGGCGGGCGGGCGGCCGGTGCTCGCGTATCACAACCCCTGGATGTCCAGCGCCGCGATCCCGGTGGACGTCCTCGCGTCGCTGCCGGTCACCGGGGTCAAGGATTCCTCGGGCAGCCCGGACCGGCTGCTCGACGAACTGGCTCACTACCGGGGCGAGACCTACGTGGGATCGTCTGGATACCTCGCGCTGGCCGGGCCGCTGGGAGCCGGCGGCGCCCTGCTGGCCCTGGCCAACGTCGAACCGGAGGGCTGTGCGCGCGCCTTCGCCGGGGACGCGGGCGCTCAGCGTGAACTGGCCGAACTGCACCTGGAGGTGCGCGCCGGCGGCCCGGCGGCGATCAAGCGAATCCTGGCCACAGCGCGCGGCATCTGCCCAGTGGCCCGGCTCGGCTAGCCGTTGGCCCCCTCCGCTACCGTCGCCCGATGACCGCCATGCGGCGCGGCCTGGCGGGTGCCCTGCTTCGCAGAGGACCGGATGTCGCCGGGCGTCTTAGCGCGTTGCCCGGCCGCCGAGCCTGAGGAAGTCCCGCTCGGCGGGAGACGGTGCCATGCTGGCCGCACGCTCGTAGGCGGCCGTGGCCTCGCTGTCGCGGCCGAGCCGGTGAAGCAGGTCGGCTCGCGTGGCGTGGAATAGGTGGTAGTTGTCCAGATCCAGCTCGTCTACCAGCGCCAGGGCGGCGGCGGGGCCCTGCACCTCGCCGATGGCGATGGCGCGGTTGAGGGCCACGACCGGCGTGGGGGCGACCGCGAGCAGCTGGTCGTAGAGGGCGGCGATCTGCGGCCAGTCGGTCTGCGCGGCGGCCGCAGCGTCCGCGTGCACGGCGTTGATGGCGGCCTGGAGCTGGTAGGCGCCGGGCTGGTTGCGGTGAAGGCACCGGCGGACGATCGCCTGGCCTTCCTCGATCAGGGCATGGTCCCATCGTCTGCGGTCCTGCTCGCCGAGCAGGACCAGGGAGCCGTCGGGCCGTGTGCGCGACGCGCGGCGGGACTCGGTCAGGAGCAGCAGCGCCAGCAGCCCGGCCACCTCTGGCTCGTCGGGCATGAGCGTGGCCAGGATCCGGGCCAGCCGGATCGCTTCTGAGCCCAGGCCCGGTTCGGCTGGGCTGGTCAGCCCGGCGGTGTAGACGAGGTAGACGACGGCCAGGACCGGGCGCAGGCGGCCGGGCAGCTCGCGATCCTGCGGCACGCGGTAGGGGATCCGGGCGGCCTTGATCTTGCGCTTGGCGCGCACCAGACGTACCGCCATCGTCTGCTCGGTCACCAGGAAGGACCGTGCGACCTCCCTGGTCGAGAGGCCGCCGAGCAGCCGGAGGGTAAGCGCCACCTGCGCTTCGGTGGACAGCGCCGGGTGGCAGCAGGTGAAGATGAGACGCAGCCGGTCGTCTTCCACGGGCCCTGCCTCCCTGGGTATGCCGGGATCGCCGTGGCCAGGGGAGAGGACCGCCGCCTCGCTGAGCAGCTCCCGGCCCCGTGACTCGCGGCGCAGGCGGTCGATGGCACGGTTGCGGGCGGTGGTGGTGATCCAGCCGCCGGGGTTGGGTGGCAGGCCGTCGCCCGGCCACTTGCCCAGGGCGATGGCGAATGCCTCCTGCACCGCATCCTCGGCGACGTCGATGTCACCGAAGACGCGGATCAGGGCAGCCACCGACCGGCCGGATTCCTCGCGGAAGATCCGGCCGACCTCGGCCTCGCCGGGCCTGGGTGCCGCGCCGGTACCGTGCACGCCGTCAGGCCCCGGGTTCGTCCCAGAACGGGCGAACCTCGATCGGAGCCCCGATGATGGCGCTCGTCTTGGACGCCCAGACGAGCGCTGCATCGAGATCCTCAGCGGCGACGATGTAGAAGCCGCCGAGGTGTTCCCTCGACTCCGCGAACGGCCCGTCGGTCGTCAGCGCCTCGCCGCCGGACATGCGCACGACGGTGGCGGTGCCGGGTTCGTGCAGGCGGCCGCCAAAGACCCACGCGCCCGCCGACTTCATCTCCGCCTGCAGGGCCATGACCTGCTGGTAGGACTGCCGCATCTGCTCGTCGGTCATCGGCTCGCCGGCCTCGCCATCGACGCTGTGGACGGACAGCAGGTACTGCGTCATGGTGATCCTCCTTATGGGCGGACACTTCCCGCCTCTCACCCCGGCTACGAACGGGCCCCGCCCAGATTGACACCTACCCAGGAAAAACCCGTCCGAGGCCGATGACGCCGGCCTCAGTCTCGGTCGAGCCCGGCGACTCAGCATTGACAACAGACGACTACTCCTATTATAAAAGAAAACTCCTATCAAGAGAGTAGAGAGTGAGGTTCGATGTCGTCTGCCGAGATCTTCCGCACCTACCTGCAGCGATTCACCTCCGGCGACACGGCCGGCGCTGCTGAGCTGCTCACCGACGACTTCCGGTTCCACGGGCCGATGCTTCAGTCGCAGGGCAAGGCGGCGTTCCTGGAGGGCTCGGCACCGCTGGGCCCGATTATGCGCGGCGCCGAGATTCACCGGCAGTGGGAAGACGGCGGCGAGCTCTGCTCCTTCTACGACTTCAAGATCGAGACCCCGGCCGGTGCCGGGTCGATCCCGATGGCCGAGTGGAACTCATTCCGCGACGGCAAGCTCGCCTCGGCCCGCCTCATCTTCGACACCGC